>JAPPQC010000026.1 GCA_028817225.1 Gammaproteobacteria bacterium
GCGACGGCGACCTTCACGCTGACGGCAAGCGGCCTTGCCGCCGGCGGCGCGATGCGGGTTACCCGCACAGTCGGTGATGACACCGACGCCGCCATATTTAGCAGTGTCGTCGACGCCGCCTTCGCCATCGCCGAAGGCGGCGACTACATCGTGACAGCCATCCCCGACGATGTGTCGCTGACCGCCGCCGCGCCGCAGCTCACCTTTGTCGTAACCGTGCTGGACGACAACATCAACGAGCCGATGGAAACCTTCAGCGTCCGCGCCGACAGCCCGGCGGGCGCCGCCGGCCCCATCACCGCCGTCATCGCCGCCGATGCGCCCGGCAGCGTGCATGTGTCCGCGCTGCCGTCCATGCAGCCGCATTCAAGCGACGGCTACCGCGAGGGCGAGACGATGCTGTTCAGCGTCCGGATTCCGGGCGGCTACGACACCGTGCGGGTGCCGTGGCGCATCGCCGGGGTTGCGGCGCTGACGCAGGCCGGCATGACGGCGCCGGCATCGGCGGATGATTTCGCCGCCGGCGATGGCACGACATCGGGCATCACCGAGCCGGGCGGCGCGCTCTCGGGCTGGCTGGAGTTCGCGCCGGGCGAGATTGCCAAAGGCGTGGCGGTTCATCTGCGCGTGGACGGCGAGGCCGAGGGGCGCGAGTCGTTTGAATTGCGCGTGGACACCGTCGCCGCCGGCCTGCCCGGGCCGGCGCGGGGAGAGGCCGCCGTGGCGACGATTTTTGCCGGCGCCGCCGGCGAGATGCTGCCGCCGCTGCCGGTGTTTGAGGCGGGCGACGGCAGCATCGCGCTGACCGGGCCGCGCGAACTGATTGAAAGCGAAACCGGCGAGTGGACGGCGGTGTGGACCGGCGCGCCGTCCGCCGAGGCGGTAACGATGACGGTCGTCTTCAACGGCGCCGCAGGCATGAGGCGGCGCCTGTGCATGAACAGAGGCTCAAGCGCCGAGTTCATCGGCTGCACGCTGATGGAGTCCGAGGCCGCACGCGAGGATGCCGATGTGATCTTCCAGCAGCCGCTGTCCTCGACGATGCGCAGCATCGTCTTCAACGCGCCGGTTCGCTACGGCGACCGCGTGTCTTTCAGGGTCAAGGCGCGGTATGATAGCAGCACCTTTTTTCGAGGTGCTGACGGCGAGGCGTTGGATTCCGACGGCGTTGAAATAGAGCAGGGCGGGGAAACCGACGAGGCGTTCGCGCTGCACCTGGAGGACGCCGGCGGCAGCCGGCGCTCCAACGCCGCCGTTACGATTATCGGGATATCCAACATCGGCTACATTGACGGGCCGTCGCGCATCCTCCTGGACAGACGAACCGGCTACAACTGGAACCGGGATCAAAATCCGGAGATACGGCGGTCCGACGACAACGCCTATAGAATTGTCAATTTCGGATTCTTCTACCGCGTGGAAGCGGCGGCGTTGGGCGGGCCGGTAACGCGCGAATGCCAGATTGCCACGCCTGCGGACTTCGGCGGCGCTTTCCCGACTTTCCAGACAGAGGTTGTGCCCGGGGATCCCCCGCAAACCTCCGAGAACACAGTCACCGATGGCGGCATACAGGTGACTGTCAGGGCGGCGGACATCGTGCTCGCCGACAGCGGCCTGTGCGCGACAAAATACTTCCGCGTCGTGCAGGATCCGGCGAGGGAGGCATTTGAGGCCGGGCAGGGGCCGAGAGGTGAATTCTTTAACAATGAAGTCGCCATCAACATCGAGCCGACCCGCTTGATCAACTGCGGCGAAGGCGACATCGGCGTCGAAGAAGGCGGCACCGGCTGCGTCGGCGCCGAGCCGTCGTCGTTCCACTCGCCGGTGTCGCGGCTGGTCGCGTTTTCCAGGACGACGCCGTCGGCGCCGCAGGCCGGTTTCCTGATTGCGCGCCTCGGCGGCGATACTCACCCGAACCCGAACCGCGTTACCGGCGCGGCCAAAGGCGACGCCAACGCCGTTACCGGCCAGTATCTGGAACTGCTGCACAGCCATTACAGCGGCGGGCGACTGGTGGAGGGCGCGTCGCGGCGGTTCACCGTGTCGTATTACGGGACGACGCTGTCGTCGCCGGTTACGGTGCCGTGGCACATTGAAGGCATCGCCGACGCCGACGAGCAGTTTGAGCGCGCCGCGGGCTTTGTTACTTTCCCTGAGGGCCTTGCGGGCGGCGCTGTCGGCCAGTTTAACAACAATGTCAGGCCCGAGATCAGCGGCGGCACGCTGACATTCCCGAACAGGCAGTTTCGGTATAACTTCAGGGCCGAGGGAGGCCGCCGGATGGCCTTCATTGAAGGCGGCCCGATTGAGATTCAGCGCGGCATTGACATCACGCCGCGCAACGACGCCGTTACCGAAGGCGAGCAGTCTTTCCGCGTGGTGCTCGGCGAACCGGTTACCGACGGCCCGGCGCTGGCGGGCGCGGGGCAGTTTGCCGAAGGCGTTATCGCCGCCAGCGACCCGATCCGGCAGGTGCTGCTGGACGGCCCGGCGACGCTGACGCCGGGCGAGGCCAGCACCTTCACCGCCTTGTGGGGCGGCCCGGCGCCGGTTACCGACACGGCGGTGCGGTGGCAGGTCGGCGGCGACGCCGCCGGCCTCTTCAGCCCGGCGGCGGGCACCGTTACCTTCGCGCGGGGAGAAGACGACGCCGACCGGACCTTCACGCTGACGCCGATGGCCGCCGCGACGACGCGCACATTCAGCGTGTCGCTGACGCCGATGCCGGCCACCGCCGCGCCGCCCGACATCTGGAGCGATGTGCCGGCGACGCTGACCGTCGGCGGCCAGGTGGTGACGACGCGGCTGCCGACCGGCGTTGACCACACCGGCGTTGCCGACGCGATTGAAGGCTACGCCGGCGTGCCCGGCGAATTCACCGTCGCGCAGTCGGCGCCGGAGCCGGCCATGCCGCCATCCGCCATCACCACTACGCGCGCAAGCGTCGCGGCGCGCAGCCCCGATGTGCGCGAGGGCGGCGACATTTCGTTCAGCATTTCGCTGGCGCGCGCGACGACGGCGGAGGTGTCGGTGGCGTGGGAAGTGCGCGCCGTTTCAGACGGCGGGCGCACCGGCGTTGAACTGGCCGACCTTGCCGACGGCGCCGGCGCGTCGCTGGCCGGGGCGCAGGACGGCGACGGGTTTGCGTTCGGCGATGTGCGCGGCTTTGTCTCGACCGGCGCCGCGGCGACGATACTGACCGGCACCGCCGTGTTCGCCGAGGCCGACAGCGTCGGCACCGGAACATTGATTGTGACGCTGCCGACGCTGGATGACGCCGTCAACGAGCCGCCGGAGGCGCTGGAGATGGTGCTGCCGCTGCCGGCGTCGGCGTCCGCCGCCGGTTACATCGTCGGCGGCGGCGGCACGACGACGGCGACGACGGTGACGCTGCACGACAACGACCCGGCGCGCATCTCGATTGAGCGCGCCGACGACGACGGCTTTGTTGAAGGGCCTGCGGGCGTCTCGACCGGAACGCGCACGGCGCTGTTCCGCGTGCGCGCCGACGGCGGCCCCGGCTTCCGGTTGGCGACGACGGCGACGGTTGCGGTGCTGGTCAGCGGCGCGCTGCGCGGCGACTTTGAGGCGTCGGCGGACAGGCTGGAACTGGCGCCGGCGCAGGACGGCATCACCAGCGCGACGCTGGTGGTTACCGCCGTGGACAACGACCGCAACGAGGCGCCGCGCACGCTGCTGGCGTCGCTTGGCGAGGTGCGGATTGCCGGCGCGTTTGAATACGCCGAAGCCGAGGCCGCCGCGGTGCTGGCCGACGACGATGACATCACCGCCGTGCTGACGCCGCCGGTGCAGACGGTGGAAGAGAACGGCGCGGCGACGCTGACGCTGGCGCTCGACCGCGCCGCGGCGGCGGCGGTGTCGGTGCCGTACACGGTGTCGCCGGCGCAGACGGCGGGCGCGACCGCCGCCGATTTCGCCGCCGACGCGGCGCTGGACGGCGTGTTTGAACTGGCGGCGGGCGAGACGATGGCGAGCGTGGAACTGGCGGTGATTGTGGACGCCGAAACGGAGACGACCGAAACGGCGGTGGCGGCATTGGGCGCGGCGGCAACGCCCGACAGCGTCGGCGCCATCGTGACGACCGGCATGGCGACGGTGCGGATCGCGCAGAACACGGCGGCGCGGCGGACTTTGGGCGTGGCCGGCATTCGCGCGACGACCGAGACGGATGCGTCGGCGGCGCGGTCTTTCCTGGTGGACCTTGGCGACAGCGCCGATGCGTTCACGACCGACACCGCGGTGCACTGGCGGTTTGAGCACATCACGACGAGCGACAGCGACTTCGGCGCGGTTACCGGCGCGGTTACGGTGACGGCGGGCAATTCAACGCAGTCGGCTGCTTTCAGCATCGCCGGCGACAACCTGAACGAGGGCGCGGAGACCTTCCGCGTGCGCCTGTCGGTGGACGACCCGGCTGCCGACGGCGGCACCCTGATTGCGCCGCCGCAGACGGTGACGCTGGTTGACGACGACCATCTCGGCATCGCGTTCCGCGCCACCACCGCCACCCACATCATCGGCATCGCGCCGGCGCTGACGGTGCCCGAAAGCGGCGCCGCGCAGGTGAGCATTACCGCGATGCTGACCGACGCCGAGCCGAGCGGCGTTGTAACGGCGGCGTTCGTTGTAACCGGCGGCGGCGTGGATGCGCGCGACTTCAACATCACAACGCCGACCGGCCTGTCGGCGGCGGCGACGAGCGCCACGCTGGTGTTCGCGCCCGGCGAGACCACCGCCACGATTGTGCTGACCGTCAGCGAAGACGATTTGAGCGAGGGCGACGAGACGGTGCGCGTTGAACGCGGCGCGACGCTGGCCGCCGCCGGCGCGTTCCGCGCGACGACGGCGACCGACGCCGCGCAGTTCATCATCGCCGCCAGCGACCGCACCTTCTTTGCCGTGGAAGACGCCGACGGCAGCGTCGCCGAAGGCGAGACCGCGCGGCTGGCGGTTACGCTCGGCGGCGGCACGCTGGCGGCGGCGACGACGCTGACCTGGCGCGCCGTCATCGCCGACCAGACCAACACATCGGTGCGCGGCCCGCGCCGTCTGAACACTTTGCAGCACCCCGACCTGGCCGCCGACAGCGGCGTGGTGACGCTGGCCGCCGACAGCACGCGGGCCGAGGTGGAGATTGCCGTCGCGCGCGACGGGCGCGAGGAAGACGATGAAATGGTGCTGGTAACGCTGGCCGCCGGCAGCGCGACGCTGGCGCCCGACCCGGCGCGCGACGGCGCCGCCGAGGCGCGCTTTGTCATCGCCGGCAGCGAGGCCGCCGCCAACTTCCTGGCCTGGAGCATGGACACGCAGCGCGCCGCCGAGGGCACGGCGGTTACGCTGACGATGGTGCTGACGGGGCGGCCAGTGGCCGGCGCGGCGCTGTCGGCGCGCATCGTTCCGGATGACGCCGCCGATGTTGAGGGCGGCGTGCGCACGCAGGTGCTGACCGGCCTCGGCACGCAGACCGTGACTTTGACGATACGCGACGACGACCTGAACGAGGGCGACGAGACGCTGGAGGTGTCGGTGCGGGCGTCGCGCGACGGCGATGAAAACGAGGTGCTGGAAGATATGACGACGCGCACGCTGACGATACCGGCGAGCGACCCGACGACCATCACCGCGGTGGCGGCGCGGCCCGCGCCGGAGGGAACCGAGGCGGTGTTCCCGCTGAGGCTGACGGGCGGGCGCCTGACCGGGGCGGTGCGCGTGGCGTGGAGCGTTACCGCGACCAATGTGCTGACGAACGCGGCGATGGCGGACGACTTCGGCGACGGTACTTCCATGAGTCTGCCGTCGTCGTCGGTTGTGATTGAGCCGGACAATCTTGCGCCGGTGATACGGGTGGCGCTGTTCGGCGACACCGACGAAAGCGAGGAGGACGAGCAGTTTATGCTGCAACTGGATTCCTCCGACCCCGGCCCGCCGCGCTACCACCTGGGGCCGGAGGCGGCTGACGGCTTGATCAGCGGCGTGGACCGCCTGCCGCCGACGCTGGAGGCGCTGCCGTGGCTGCCCGGACAGCGCGCCATCTGGCTGGCGGCGGATGAAGACATCATGGTCGCGGTTACCGACACGGCGGCGTCGCTGCCGCGCGGCACCGCGCTGCAAGGCTTCAGCGTCGGGCGCGGCGCCGACATGGCGCAGGCATCGGCGGCGGCGGCGGGCGTGGGCGCCGCTTACCAACCGCCGCGCGGCATTGCGCTGACGCTGGCCGCGCCGCTGACCGAAGACGGCGGCAATGTGTTTGTGTTCTATGACTATCCGGGCGCGCCCGCAGCCGGCATTTTTGACACCGCGCCGTTGATTACCGGGCGCAACCAGTTGACGGCGCAGACGGTGGTGGTTACACGCAGCATCAACGGCGATGAGGACTTTGACGGCGACGGCCTGCCGGATGCGGCGGAAATCGCCGCCGGCGAGAACCCGCTGACAGCGGGCGGCGTGGCCGGTTTGCCGACGGTAACCGTCGGGCGCGACAGTCCGGCGCACTTCGCCTATTCGGGCGTGCGCGCCAATGGCGCGGCGGCGCACTTAGGCGTGCGCGCGACGCCGCCGGGAGCGCGGCTGTCGGCGTGGTATCTGTCCGACACCTTCGGGTTTGAGGGCATGTATCCGCAGTTTGACATGAACGCGCGGCGCTACGGCTGCGAACGCCGGTTCCCGGCGCAGTTCCGGCTGCCGCCGGCGCAGGGCGGCTGCGAGCCGGTGGATTGGGAGAATGTGCGCGCCGGTGTTGATCACCGCGTGGGCTGGCTTGCGCTGAACGCCGCCGGGCTGTGGGCGGTGGACACCGGCACGGTCAGCAACCTGCCGGAGCAGGTGGTGCGGCGCGTGCCGGAAGTGCGGATGGATGCGGCGCGGGTGTATGCCAACACCACGCAGGCGGCGACAGTGGCGGCGTCGCATGACGGCGCCGGTGATGACAGTCTGGTGATTGAGTTCAGGAGTTCAGCCGGCGCGGATGTGCTGCGGGTTGCGGCGGCGTCCGGCGGTGCGCGTTTTGCGACGATGACGAGCGTGTCGGCGACCTGGGAGATTGCCGGCATGACGACTTCGGCGGCGGTGGCCAACACCGATTTGCTGTGGCGCGCGGGCGATGGCTTTGGCGGTTTGTCGGCGGCCAGTTATTCGCTTGGCGTGGTAACGCGGACGCGGGTGGACAATGTGGGCGCGGCGCAGGTGGCGCCGGTGTTCGGGCGCGCGGCGCTGGTGCGCGGCGGCGATGTGGTCGCGGTGCTGGTGGCGGGCGTTTCCAATTACCGGCTGGATGTGCGCGTCGCCAACCTCGGCGACGGCGCGACGGTAACGGCGCGCGACGCCGCGGGCGTGCTGACGGGTGCGAACGCGCCGTCGGTGAGTGTTGCGGACAATGTCGCGAGCGTGTCGTTCAATGTGCCGTCGGGCGCGGCTTCGGCTTCAACGGCGACGGTGGCGATTGCGATGGAAGCGCGCAACGCCGGCGGCGGCGCGACGACGGCGACCTGGGTGTATCCGGTGGTGGCGGCGGCCAGCCCGCTGGCGCTGGCCAACGATGCCGACAACGACGGCATCGCCGACCTTTACGACTGGTTTGACGCGGTAACGACCGACGACGAGGCGCGCCGCAGTTACGGCGGCGCGGCGCTGCTGCCGGTGGCGGTGGCCGACGCCGGCGTCAGCACGGCGACGCGCACCGAGGGCATGCTGCGCGGCCATCACATCCGCGCGGTGTCGCCGCAGCATGAACTGCACATCGGCCCGGCGACGCGCGAGCGCTTGCAACGCCGCGCCGCAGAAGTGGCGGCGGCGGTGGCAGCCAATGAAGAAGACGAACTGCGCTACGCCGACTTTGCCGCGTCGCGCTTCCTCAGCAACGCCGACGGCCAGCAGGAAGTGTCGTACGACTTTGAGATTCGCGGCGTTGAGCCGGAACCGGCGGAAGGCGGCGGCATCACCGGCGGTCGCGCGGGCGTTATCATCCCGCTGTCCCGCGACTTCCTTGACGCCACCGCAGGTTCAAACCTGCGCCCGGTCAAGGAGGGCGGCACCGCTGACGGCACCGGCGGCACGGCGCCCGCCGGAACCCGCGAATTCAGCCGCGACGCGGCGGATGGCGACTACGGCTTCGCACAATACATCGGCGACATCAACGCCGAAGACGGACGCTGCCCCGACGCCGGCGGCGGCGCCTACACCTTCGGCCCCGGCAGAGGGACTTGCCTGCTGCTGTACATCGTGGACGGCGGCGCCAACGACGACGACGGCGTCCGCAACGGCGTTATTCAGGACCCCGTCCGCCTCATCCGCGGCGGCGCCGCCGCCGCCGGCGGCACCCGCAGCCACGGCGGCGCCTTTGACCCGGCGGGCCTGCTGGCCCTGCTGGCCCTCGCCGCGCTGACCCTGCTCCGCCGCCGCCGCACCTGAACGCCACGCCGCCGCCGGAATGCCGACATGAAGATACTGATGGTGCTGACATCGCACGACCGGCTGGGAGACACCGGCGACAAGACCGGGTTCTGGCTTGAGGAACTGGCGGCGCCTTATTATGTGTTTACCGATGCCGGCGCCGAAGTCGCGCTGGCCTCGCCTGCGGGCGGTGCGCCGCCGCAGGACCCGAAAAGCGACGCGCCCGACATGCAGACCGACGCCATTGTCCGCTTCAAGGCCGACAACGCCGCGTGCGCGGCGCTGGCGGCGACGCTGAAACTGGCGGACATCAACGCCGGCGACTACGACGCCGTGTTTTATCCGGGCGGCCACGGGCCGCTGTGGGATCTGGCCGGCGACGCCGACTCGGTTGCGCTGATTGAGGCGATGCACCGCGACGGCAAGCCGGTGGCCGCCGTCTGCCACGGGCCGTGCGTGCTGCTGCGCGCCACCACGCCCGACGGTTCGCCGCTGGTGCGCGGCTGCGCCGTTACCGGCTTTTCCAACACCGAAGAGGATGCGGCGGGGCTGACCGACGCGGTGCCGTTTCTGGTGGAGGACGAATTGAGGCGGCTCGGCGGGCGCTACACGAAGGCCGCCGATTGGCAGGTGTGCGTCGCCGTTGAAGGCAATCTGGTAACCGGGCAGAACCCGGCGTCGTCGGCGGCGGCGGCGGACGAGGTGTTGAAACAACTGGCAAGGCAGCAGGGCGGCTGACCGGGCGGAACCCCCGCCGGGCGCGGTTGAGACAGCGGCCCCGGTAACTGGTATAATCCCCCCTCAAGCCCGGTTTTTCCGGGCCTGACGACCGAGAATACAATGCCTTGGAACCAGTCAAACGGCGAGCGCGACCCGTGGAAAGCGGACGACCGCGGCCCGCCCGATTTGTTCGACCTCTTCCGAAAACTGTTCGGCGGCTTCGGCGGGCGCGGCGGCGGCGGCGGCGGGCGCTTCGGCTCGATGAATATCGGGCTGGTCATCGGGCTGATTGTCGCGGTGTGGCTTTTCTCCGGCATCTACATCGTCAGCGAGGGGCAGCGCGGCGTTGAACTGCGCTTCGGCGCCTACAGCACGACAACGCTGCCCGGCCCGCACTGGCACATTCCGTACCCGATCGAGACGGTCGAGGAGGTGGATGTGGACCGCATCCGCTCGGCGCAGAACCAGTCGCACATGCTGACGCAGGACGAGAACATCGTCGAGGTTGAACTGGCGGTGCAGTACCGCATCAAGAGCGCCTCCGATTACCTGTTTCATGTGCGCCTGCCCGATGTCGCCGAGGACTTCCGCGACCAGTCCGTCGGCACGCTGTTTCAGGTGATGGAAAGCGCGCTGCGCGAGGTCGTCGGCAAGAGCCGCATGGACTTCATCCTCGGCGAGGGGCGCGCCGAAATCGCCGCGATGATCAAGCAGTTGATGCAGCAGGTGCTGGACGACTACGAATCCGGCCTGGAGGTGGTGACGGTCAATTTGCAGCAGTCGCAGCCGCCGGAGGCGGTGCAGGGCGCGTTCGCCGACGCCATCAAGGCGCGCGAAGACGAGATACGCTTTATCAACGAGGCCGAGACCTATTCCAACGGCATCATCCCGCAGGCGCGCGGCGAGGCGGCGCGCATGATGCAGGAGGCGACCGCCTACCGCGAGAAGGTCATCGCCAATTCCGAGGGCGAGGCGCAGCGCTTTCTGAAACTGCACGGGGAATACCGCAAGGCGCCGCAGGTGACGCGCAAGCGCCTCTATTTGCAGGCGATGCAGTCGGTGCTGTCGCGCAGCAACAAGGTGATGGTGGATGTCGAGGGCGGCAACAACATCTTCTATCTGCCGCTCGACCGCCTGATGAAGGGCGGCGATGCGGCGCCGGCGGCGCCGGGCGCGCAGGGCGGCGCGTCGCCGTCCGACGGCGCGTCGTCGTCGGCGCGCGACAATCTTTCGTCGCAGGTGCGCCAGGCCATACGCGGCGCGCGGGAGGGGCGCAATGCCCGGTAGAATCGCGCTGACCGTCGCCGGCCTGCTCGCGGTCGTCGTCTATTTCTCGACCTACATCGTGGACGAGCGCGAGAAGGCGCTGCTGTTCCGTCTCGGCGAGATTGTCGAGTCCGACATCAAGCCGGGGCTGCACTTCAAGTACCCGCTGATCAACAACGCCGAGGTCTTTGACGCGCGCATCCTGACGCTGAACGCGAGGCCGGAGAGTTTTCTGACGGTCGAGAAGAAGAATGTCACGGTGGACTTCTTCGCCAAATGGAGAATCCGCGATGTCTCGCAGTATTACCGCGCCACGCGCGGCGACGAGCGCAACGCGCAGAGCAGGCTGTCGCAGATCATGAAGGACGGCCTGCGAAACGAGTTCGGCAAGCGCACGATACAGCAGGCGGTTTCCGGCGAGCGCAGCGAGATCATGAACATCCTGCGCGGCAAGGCCAACGCGCTGGCCGAGGAACTGGGCATCGAGGTCGTGGATGTGCGCGTCAGCCGCATTGACCTGCCCGACGATGTCAGCGGCGCGGTGTATTCGCGGATGCGCGCCGAGCGCAACCGCGTGGCGCGCGACTTCCGCGCGCGCGGCATGGAGGAGGCCGAGCGCATCCGCGCCAAGGCCGACCGCGAGCGCACCGAGATTGTCGCCAAGGCGTACCGCGACGCCGAGAAGATACGCGGCGACGGCGACGCCGAATCGGCGGCGACCTACGCCGAAGCCTACAGCCAGGACCCGGAGTTTTACGCATTCCTGCGCAGCATCAACGCCTACGAGGGCGCCTTCGGCGGCACCGACACGCTGGTGCTTGAGCCGGATTCAGAATTCTTCAATTATTTCGGCCAGCAGGGCGGCAACTGAAGCCGCCGTCGCTTGCAGCGGGTGACAGCCGGATGAGATGGTCGGACCTGTTCGTCGCCCTCGGCCTGGTGATGATCATTGAAGGCATCCTGCCGTTTGTCAGCCCCGAAAAATCGCGCGTCGCCGCGAGGGTGACCGAGAGTCTCAGCAACTTCCGGCTGCGGCTGTTCGGCTTCATCGCGCTGGCGGGCGGCGCGCTGCTGATCTATATCGCCGGATACTGAACTCCGCTCGTTGACGAAACCGCAGGCGGGCGATGGCAGGCCGGGATTCCAGTGCAAACCGATGGCTTTTGCCGGACGGCGTCGAGCAGGCGCTGCCGGGCGAGGCGCGGCGCATCGAGGCCCTGCGGCGGCGCGTTCTTGATTTGTTTGATGCGTGGGGCTATGAACTGGTCATCACGCCGCTGATTGAGTACCTGGAATCGCTGCTGGCCGACGCCGACGACGAACTGAACCTTCAGGTCTTCAAACTGACCGACCAGTCGAGCGGGCGCATGCTCGGCATCCGCGCCGACATGACGCCGCAGGTGGCGCGCATGGACGCCCACATGCTGCACCCGCACGGCATCAACCGCCTTTGCTACGCCGGCCAGGTGCTGAAGGCGCGCTGCGAGGGCGTTTCCGGGTCGCGCTCGCCGCTGCAATTCGGCGCCGAGATTTACGGCCACGAGGGCGTCGGCAGCAGCATTGAGGTGATTCGCCTGATGCTGGCGGCGCTGGAAGCCGCCGGCGTCGGCGGCGTGCACCTGGGGCTTGGGCATGTCGGCATCTGCCGCGGTTTCGCGCAGGCCGCCGGGCTGGCGCCTGCGCCCAGCGAGCGCCTGCTGGACCTGCTGAACACGAAGGCCGCCCATGAGATCGAGGCCTACCTGCGCGAGCAGGGCGTGGCGCGCGGCCAGATAGACTGGTTTGTCTCGCTCGCCGACCTCTACGGCGGCGCCGATGTGCTGGAAGAGGCGCGCAGGCGCTTCGCCGGCGCGGTGCCGCAGGTGGGCGATGCGCTGGACGAACTGCAAAGCGTCGCCGACGCGCTGGCGCGCAGTTGCCCCGGCATTCAACTGCATTGCAATCTCGCCGAACTGCCGGGCTACCACTATGAGACGGGTTTGGTGTTTGCCGGATATGTGCCGTCCATCGGCCAGGAAATCGCGCGCGGCGGGCGCTACAACAATGTCGGCGAATCGTTCGGCAAGGCGCGGCCCGCCGTGGGTTTCAGCAGCGACCTGAAACTGCTGGCCGCGCTCGGCGACGACGCGGCGTCGGCGTCGGCGTCGGCGCAGACGCCGGCGGCGCCCATCTGCGCGCCGCCCGACGACGACCCGGCGCTGCATGAAAAGATCGCGTCGCTGCGCGCCGCCGGCGAGCGCGTCGCGGTGCAATTTGACGCCGCCGCGCCCGCCGCCGGCGCGCGCGCGCTGGTGCGCGACGGCGGCAAATGGGTGGTCACGGAACCATCATGACGGCGGCGTTTAGATGACAGCCGCCGCCGTCATCGGCTTGCAGTGGGGCGACGAGGGCAAGGGCAAGATAGTGGATTGCCTGACCGCCGACGCCGACGCCGTCGTTCGTTTTCAGGGCGGGCACAACGCCGGTCACACCATCGTCGTCAACGGCGAGACGAAGATACTGCAC
This sequence comes from Gammaproteobacteria bacterium, assembly GCA_028817225.1. Classification (NCBI taxonomy): domain Bacteria; kingdom Pseudomonadati; phylum Pseudomonadota; class Gammaproteobacteria; species Gammaproteobacteria bacterium. The sequence continues at coordinate 12,901 of JAPPQC010000026.1, forward strand.
CTGCTGCCGTCGGGCGCGGTCAGGCCCGGTGTGGAGTGTCTGATAGGCAACGGCGTCGTGCTGTCGCCGCGCGCGCTGTTTGACGAGATTGGGTCGTTCGGCGGCGGCGGCGGCGAAGTCGCCGCGCGGCTGCGGTTGTCGGGCGCGTGCCCGCTGCTGCTTGAAGGCCACCGGCTGCTTGACATCGCGCGCGAGGCCGCGCGCGGCGGCGGCGCCATCGGCACGACCGGCAAGGGCATCGGCCCGGCCTACGAAGACAAGGCGGCGCGGCGCGCGCTGCGGCTGTCCGATGTCGCCGACGCCGACGGCTTCGCCGGCAAACTGCAAGCGCTGGCGGAGTACCACAACTTTCTGCTGCAACGCTATTACCGCGCCGAAGCCTGGGACTGGCGCGCCGACCTTGACTTCATCCTGTCGCACCGCGACGCGCTGATGCAGATGATGCGCCCGGTGCACGAACGCCTCGCCGAACTGCGCCGCGCCGGCGCCAACATCCTGTTTGAGGGCGCGCAGGGCGCGCTGCTGGATATTGACCACGGCACCTGGCCGTTTGTGACCTCGTCCAACACCGCCGCCGGCAACATCGCCTGCGGCGCGGGTTTCGCCGCGCGCCATCTGGGGCGCGTCGCCGGCGTCGTCAAGGCCTACACGACGCGCGTCGGCAACGGGCCGTTTCCGACCGAACTGGACGACGACACCGGGCGGCGCCTGGCCGAGCGCGGCGGCGAGGTCGGCGCCACCACCGGCAGGCCGCGGCGCTGCGGCTGGCTCGACAGCGTCGCGCTGCGCTACGCCGCCGACTTGAACGGCGTGGACACGCTGTGCCTGACCAAACTGGATGTGCTGGAGGGCATCGGCACGCTGCGCGTTTGCACCGGCTACAAGAACAGGCGCGGGGGCATGCGCGACGGCGCGGGCGGCGGCGTCCCCGGCGACTGCGAGCCGGAATACGCCGAACTGGAGGGCTGGAACGAACGCATCGGCGGCGTGCGCCGCTACGAGGATTTGCCGCGCGCCGTGCGCGGCTATGTGGAATGGATAGAGGAGCGCGTCGGCGTGCCGGTCTCGCTGCTGTCAGTCGGCCCGGGACGCGACGACAACATCATCCGCTCGCGTCTGTTTGACTGAGTCAGGCGACGCGGTCGGGCAGGTCGCCGCCGTCCAGCCACGCGCGCAGGTTTTTCAGCACGCGCCGCCCCATCGCAATCCGCGTCTCGCGCGACGCGCTGCCGAGGTGCGGCAGCAGCACGGCGTTTTCCAGTTCCAGAAAGCCCGGGTCAAGGTTCGGCTCGCCTTCAAAGACATCCAGGCCGGCGCCGGCGATGACGCCTTTTTTCAGCGCCTCAATCAGCGCCTGGTTGTCAATGACATCGCCGCGCGCGGTGTTGATCAGGAACGAGCCGGGCTTCATCAGCGCGATGCGCTCGCGGTTCATCAGGTGGCGGGTCTTGTCGCCGCCGGGGCAGTGCAGCGACAGGAAGTCGGCGTCCGGTATCATCTCTTCAAGCGTCGGGTACGAAGTGGCGCCGACTTCGCGCACGGCCTTTTCCGGCGGCTCGAACGGGTCGTGGAACAGTATCTTCATGCCGAAGCCGAAGTGCGCGCGGCGCGCGACGGCGCAGGCGATGCGCCCGAAGCCGACCAGCCCCAGCGTCTTGCCGGTGACCTTCGTGCCGAGCATGTGCGTCGGGCGCCAGCCGCTCCACGCATTGGCGCGGACATGGCGCTCGCCCTCGCCGATGCGCCGCGCCGCCGTCAGCATCAGTATCATGGCGATGTCGGCGGTGCAGTCGGTCAGCACTTCGGGCGTGTTGGTTACGCGAATGCCGGCCTTCTTGGCGGCGTCAAGGTCAATGTGGTTGAAGCCGACGCCGAAGTTGCCGAGAAATTGGCAGCGGATGCCGTCGGCGCCGAGCGTCTCGGCGTCCATCGGGTCGGTCACCGTCGGCAGCACGCAGTCGGCGCTGCGCAGCGCGTCCTGCAATTCGCCGCGCGACATCGGGCGGTCTTCCTCGTTGAGGCGCACATCGTTGCACATCTCGCGCAGTTCGTCCTCTACGACGGACGGCCAGCGCCGCGTGACAATGACGGTCGGTGTTTTGCTCATGGCGGTTTCCTCTTGCTTTTATTTGCGGTCTTTCAGCACTTTGGCCATCGTCGCGCCCAGTTCCGACGGGTTCGGCGCGATGACGACGCCGGCGTTTTTCAGTATTTCGGTCTTCTCGGCGGCGCTCTCGCCCTTGCCGGAGACGATGGCGCCGGCGTGGCCCATGCGCCGCCCCTTCGGCGCCGTCAGCCCGGCCACATAGGCGACCACCGGCTTGGTCATGTAACTGCGGATGTATTCGGCGGCCTCGGCTTCCTGCGGGCCGCCGATTTCGCCGATCATCATCACCGCGCGGGTTTCAAGGTCGGTCTCGAACATCTCGAGGATGTCGCGGTGCGAACTGCCGTTGATGGGGTCGCCGCCGATGCCGACGCTGGTGGAGATGCCGATGCCAGCGGCCTGCATCTGCGACGCGGCCTCGTAGCCGAGCGTGCCGGAGCGGGCGACGACGCCGATGTTGCCGGCCTTGTAGATGTGGCCGGGCATGATGCCGAGCATCGCCTTGCCGGGGCTGATGGTGCCGGCGCAGTTGGGGCCGGTCAGCACCATTTTCTTCTCGCGGCGGTAGCGGCGCATGAAGCGCTTGACGCGCATCATGTCGAGCGCCGGGATGCCGTCGGTGATGGCGACGCAGTAGCGAATGCCGCCGTCGGCGGCCTCCATGATGGAGTCGGCGGCGGCGGCGGCGGGCACGAACAGCACGCTGGCCTCGGCGCCGGTCTCGCGCACCGCGTCCTTGACGGTGTTGAAGACGGGCTTGCCGAGGTGGTCGGCGCCGCCCTTGCCGGGCGTCACGCCGCCGACGATGCGGGTGCCGTATTCCATCATCTCCTTGGCGTGGAAGGTGCCGATCTTGCCGGTGAAGCCCTGCACGATGACGCGGGTTTTGTCGTCTAACAGTATGGACATGGTCGTTTCTCCGCGGCGCTCAGCGCCGGCTGGCGGCCTCGACGGCCTTGTGGGCGGCTTCGCCGAGCGTTTCCGTCGAGACCAGCGGCAGGCCGCTGTCTTTCAGCATCTTGCGCCCGACTTCTACATTGGTGCCGGACAGCCGCACGACCAGCGGCACCTTCAGGTTGATGGACTGGATGGCCTTGATCAGGCCCTCGGCGATCCAGTCGCAGCGGTTGATGCCGGCGTAGATGTTGACCAGCATCGCCTTGACGCTCTTGTCTTGCAGCACCAGTTCAAACGCCTTGGCGACGCGCTCCGGCGACGCGCCGCCGCCGATGTCGAGGAAGTTGGCGGGTTCGCCGCCGGCGTGCTTGATCATGTCCATCGTCGCCATCGCCAGGCCGGCGCCGTTGATCATGCAGCCGATGTTGCCTTCCAGGCCGACATAGCTGAGGTCGTGGTCGGAGGCGCTGGTCTCGCGCGGGTCTTCCTGCGACTTGTCGCGCATCTCGGCGATTTCCGGGTGGCGGAACAGCGCGTTGTCGTCCACGATCATCTTGGCGTCGAGCGCGATCAGTTCGCCGCCCTTGGTGATGACCAGCGGGTTGACCTCGACGAGGCTGGCGTCGGACTTGATCAGCGCGCGGTAGCAGCCGGTGATGGCGCGTATCGCGTCTTTCAGCAGGGTTTTCGGGATGTTCAGCGCGAACGCGAGTTCGGCGGCCTGAAAGCGGCGCAGGTCCACCGCCGGGTCAATCGGGATGCGGACAATCGAGTCGGGGCGCTCGGCGGCGAGTTCCTCGATGGCCATGCCGCCGCTGGCCGAGGCGACGGCGACGATGCGCTCGCTGGCGCGGTCGAGGACGAAGGCGAGGTAGAGTTCGCGGTCAATGTCGGTGCCGGCCTCGATATAGACCTTCTCGACAATCTTGCCCTGCGGCCCGGTCTGCACCGTCGCCAGCCGCGTGCCGATCATCTGGTTGGTGGCTTTCTGCACCTCTTCCTCGCTTTTGCACAACTTGACGCCGCCGGCCTTGCCGCGCGCGCCGGAATGAATCTGCGCCTTGACGACGCACGCCGGCGTGCCCAACTGGTGGTAGCAGGTGGTCGCCTGCGCCGGGCTGTACGCCAGTTTGCCGGCGGCGATGGGGACGCCGTATTGCTGCAAGATTTCCTTCGCCTGGTATTCGTGTATGTCCACTGGTTTTGTCTCCTGTCGCGGCGGCGCGCGGGCGCGCCGGGCGTGGTTGGTTCAGCGTCGCCGGTTCAGCCTTGCCTGGCCTCGATGACCCGGGCCATCTTGACGACATTCTCGGCCATGCGCGCCGACGCCGCGTCAATCATCTTGCCGTCGAGCGACGCCGCGCCGCGGCCTTCGGCGGCGGCTTTTTCCAGTTCCTCGAGGATGCGGCGCGCCTTGTTGACCTCGGCTTCGGGCGGCGAGAACACCTCGTTGGCGAGCGCGATTTGCGACGGGTGGATTGCCCACTTGCCTTCAATGCCGAGCGCCGCGGCGCGGCGCGCCGCCAGCGTGTAGCCTTCGGCGTCGTTGAAGTCGCCGAACGGGCCGTCTATCGGGCGCAGGCCGAAGGCGCGGCACGCCACCGTCATCCGCGTGATGGCGGCGTGCCACTGGTCGCCGGGGTAGTCGGGGTTGAGGCCGCCGATGTTGACGGTGCGCGCGCGGTTGCTGGCGGCGTAGTCGGCGACGCCGAAATGCAGCGCCTCAAGCCGCGTGCACGGCGACGCCGCGATGCGCTCGACATTGGCCATGCCGAGCGCCGTCTCAATCAGCGCCTCGAGGCCGATGCGGTGGCCGATGCCCTTGGCCTCCTCGATTTGCGACACCATCACATCCACGGTGTAGAGGTCGTCGGGCACGCCGACTTTCGGCACCAGGATGGTGTCCAGATGCTGTCCGGCCTGTTCGACGACATCCACGACATCGCGGTACATGTAATGCGTGTCAAGGCCGTTGATTCGCACCGACACGGTCTTGCCGGCGTTCTTCCAGTCAAGCGAGTTGAGCGCCTCGATGATGTTCTTGCGCGCCTGCAACTTGTCGTCGGGGGCGACGGCGTCTTCCAGGTCGAGGAACACATAGTCGGCGTCGCAGGCAAGCGCCTTTTCAATCATGCGCGGGTTGGAACCGGGCACCGCCAGTTCGCTGCGCTGCAAGCGCTCGCGCGCCGGTTCAAATCTTGTGTGGCTCATCGCGTGTTCTCCGGCACGGCGCGGACGGCGGACTTGCGGGCCTTGCGCGCCGGCAATCTTGTGTGGTTCATCTTTGCGTCCCCTGCGTCAGCGCCGCACGATGGCGGATTTGGACGCCTTGCGGCGGCCTTTCTTCGGCGCCGGCGCCGCTTTCGCGCTGGACAGTTTGGCTTTCAGCGGCGGCGCCGTGCGGCGGTAGTATTCCAGCGCGGCGCCGACGCCCGCGCCCGGCTCGATGCGAAGCCCGGCGTCGCGCATCGCCATCTCGGCGGTGGCCAGCGCCGCCAGCACCGAAGTCTCGTTGTGGTCGCCCAGGTGGCCGATGCGAAACGCCTTGCCGGCCAGCACCGACAGCCCGGCGCCGAGCGACAGGTTGTAGCGGTGGTAGGCGATTTCAATGACATCGCGCGCGTCAAAGCGCGGCGGCACGCGGATGGCGGTGACGGTGTCGGAATGCCATTTCGGGGCCTTCGCCACCAGTTTCAGGCCCCAGGCGTCCACCGCGCGGCGCACGCCCTCGGCGAGGCGGTGGTGGCGCTTGAAGATGTTCTCCAGCCCTTCCTCCTCAAGCAGGATTTGCAGCGACCGTTTCAGGCCGTGCAGCAGCGGGATGGACGGCGTGTACGGAAAGAAGCCGTCCTTGTTGGCGTTGATGTGGTCCTGGATGTCGAGAAAACACCGCGCGCATTTGGCGGTGTTTCGGGCGCGCAGCGCGCGGCGGCTGAAACAGACGATGGCCATGCCCGCCGGCAGCATGAAGCCCTTTTGCGAGCCGCTGACGGCGACATCCACTTCCCATTCGTCCATGCGGAAATCAATGCTGGCGATGGAACTGACGCCGTCCACATAGAGCATCGCCGGGTGGCCGGCGGCGTTCATCGCGCGGCGCAGGCCGGCGATGTCGCTGGTGACGCCGGTGGCGGTCTCGTTGTGGCACACCATGACGGCCTTGATCTCGTGCTTGTGGTCGCGTTCAAGGCGGCGTTTGAAACGCTCGACCGGCACGCCTTCGCCCCACGGCACATCAATCGTCTCGACATCAAGGCCGATGCGAACCGCGAGATCCCACCACAGATGGCTGAACTGGCCGAAGCGCGATGTCAGCACCTTGTCGCCCGGCGACAGCGTGTTGCTGAGCGCGACTTCCCAGCCCGCGGTGCCGGTGGCCGGAAACAGGAAAGTGCGCCCGCTGCCGGTCTTGAAAACGCGGTTGACATCCTTCAGCATCGGTTTCGTCAGTTTGGCGAAATCGGGCCGGCGGTGGTCTTCCTGCGGAATGTTCATCGCGTTCTGAATCGAGACCGGAATGTTGGTCGGGCCCGGCACGAACAGGAAATTGCGTCCTGGCATGGTGGTTTGGTCCTCTGTTGTTGTGACTTGTCGTCGTTGGTTGTGGAATTGAAGCCCGGCTGTCGCGCCCGCCAAAGGCCGCTGCGGGGGCGCAATTATGCCCCAACAACGGGGTGATGCCAAGCCCCCCCTGATGGGGTGCCCCCGGTGCGGGCGTTGCCGCCGGTCAGCGGCGCACGCCCAGCACGATGCCCTTGGCGGCCAGCATCTCCAGTGTTTGCTGGCCGCCTTGCAGCGCCTTTTCGGTGTCGGCGACCTTCAGGTCGGCGACGACGCGGCGGATTTGTTCGGCGCCGCTGACATCGCCGCCGTCGGTGATTTTCTCCAGCAGCAGCGCGCTCGGCAGGTTCAGTTCCATGAAGCGGACGCGGTCGTCGTCAGCGCGCCACACCACCAGCCAGGTCGGCGTCTTGCCCGGTTCGCGCGGCGTGAAGTGCGGGCCGATGCGGTGCACCGGCCATTCGTAGGCGTGCTGCCACGCCAGCGGCGACGCCACCGGCACGCCGGCCAGCAGGTCGCCGTCGCGGTCAATGGCGCTGTGGTCGGCGGCGTCGTCGGCGCGCGCCAGCGCCAGTTCCAGCCATTCATAATGCGCCAGTTCCAGCAGGAACGGCGGGTCGCAGGGGCGCGCCTCGTGTTCGTTTTCCAGGTAATCAATGAATTCGCGCGAGATTTCGGCGAAGTACGGCGAGTGGCAGCGGTGGCGCGCGTAGAAACGCCGCGCCAGTTCGCGCCAGTCGTCCTTGCGGTAGAGCGTTTTCAGCACCGGGAAGGCGTCGGTCAGAAAGCCCTCCATATTGCGGATGAACAGGCCGCGATAGACTTCAAGACGCCGCTCTTCAAGCCCCGGCGGCGGCGGTTTGGACGGGTCGCGCAGATGCGCGGCAAACTGGCGCTGAATGGCGCGGAAGTTGCCCGGCGGTGTTTCGGGTGGCGTTTTTTCAGGCAATGTTTCAGGCGGTGTTTCGGGCGGCCCTTGCAGGCGTGTTTCAGACGGCGTTTCAGGCGTGTTTCAGCCGCGTTGTTTCAGGCATGTTTCAGGCGGCATCCGGCACCGGGTGCTGGTCTTGCAGTGCGCGGATGCGGTTCACCTCGTCCAGCAGGCGCGGCAGCGGCGGGAAATTGAAGTCGCGCTCCAGCAGCGTCGGCACCGCGCCGAACAGCGAGTAGGCTTTTTCAAGCAGGCGCCAGACCGGGGCGATGACATCGGCGCCGTGCGTGTCCACAATCAGGTCGTCGGCTTCGTTGTAATGGCCGGCGATGTGGCACCAGGCGATGCGCTGCGCCGGCAGTTTTTCAAGGTAGTCTTCGGCGTTGAAGTGGAAGTTGACCGAATTGACATAGACATTGTTGACATCCAGCAGCAGGTCGCAGTCGGCTTCCTCGAGCACGAGGCGGAGGAAGTCGGTTTCGTCCATCTCGCGGCCCGGCGCGAGGTAGGCCGACACATTCTCGACGGCGATGCGCTGGCCGAGAAAGTCCTGCACATCGCGGATGCGCGCGGCGACATGGCGCGCGGCCTCTTCGGTGAACGGAACCGGCATCAGGTCGTAGAGGTGCGCCTCGTCGGCGCAGTAGCTCAGGTGCTCGCTGTAACGGCGGATGCGGTGCTCGCGCAGGAAGCCGCGGATGTCGGCCAGCAGTTTCATGTCGAGCGGCGCCGGGCCGCCGAGCGACAGCGACAGGCCGTGACAGACGAACGGCCAGCGCTCGGTGAAGCGGCGAAAACGCCGTCCCGACGCGCCGCCGACGCCGATCCAGTTCTCCGGCGCGGTCTCCATGAACGACACCTGCGAAGGCCGCGCGGCCTCGAGTTCGTCCATCAGGCCGCGCCGCAGGCCGAGGCCGGCGCCGGCGACCGGGTAACTGCCGGCGGCGTGCGTCACCGCCGGTCGCGCCCGGCGATGATGTGGTCAATGCTGAATTTTCCGGCGCCGCTGAGCAGCAGCGGAACCAGCATCACCATGAAAATCAGCGGCAGTTTGTAGCCGTTGTCGCAGACATTGTAGCCGCTGCCGGCGTGCACGCTGGCCCACGCCACCGCGTCGAGTATGATCAGGGCGGCGGCCCAGAAGCGCGTGCCGAGACCGAGCGCCAGTCCGAGCGCGCCGATGATCTCGACCCAGGTCGCAAGAAACCAGCTGACGGCGACCGGCAGCACATTGAACGGAAACGGAAAGTCGTCGGCGATGTTGGCGAACCAGTTCTCGCCCTGCAACTTGGCGAGGCCGGCCTCGTAGAATTCCCACGCCAGCAGCAGGCGCAGCCCCAGCAGCGACAGCCAGGCGCCGATGGAGGACAGGCCGCGGTTCAGCGAGCAGATTGTGCTTTGAAGGCTCATCGGAGGCTGCTCCGGGGGCCGGGTTGGGGGTGGGGTGTGGAAGTCATGGTGGGTCTCCTTTATGTAGGTTGGCCTGACGCTGGTGGGGGTTATTATAACCCCCTCCCTCTCTGTTGCCCGCCGCGCCCGCAAAGCAGATATAATCGGCGATACGCCAACCCGCAACCCACCTGGAAGGATTATTTATTATGAGACCACAATCCCGTCATCAGACCCTTCACCAACCCATCTATCAACACTTCGTTGCCTTCGGCCTGGCCGCGGTGATGCTGTTCGGCTGCTCCGCGACGCAGGAGGTCGGCATGGAGGAACCGCAAACCGGGACGCCGGGCGCCGGTGACGGCGCGGGCGGGACGCAGACCGCGCGCTATCCGGAGAGCGCCGCGGCCACCGCCGAACAGTTGTACGGCGCCGAGCCGGGCACGACCAGCGAGGCGTACCGGCAAGCGATGGAGCGCAACGAGGCGCTGCGTTACAACATCATTTATTTTGAATACAACTCGTCGGTCGTCAACGACGACGGGCGCGATGCGCTGTCGCACCACGCCGCCTTCATGCAGGACAACCCCGGCGTCACGCTGCGCCTTGAGGGCCACGCCGACGAACGCGGCAGCGCGGGCTACAACCTGGCCCTCGGCGAACAGCGCGCGAAGTCGGTGCGCAGCATTTTGCAGGCGGGCGGCGTCGAGGCGGTGCGCATCTCGGTCATCAGTTACGGCGAGGAACGCCCCGCCGTTGACGGCTACACCGAAGACGCCTACAGCCGCAACCGCCGCGCCGAGTTAATCTACCAATGAGGGCCGCCGCCCGCCGGTAGCGGCGAGCGGCTACTGTGGCGGCAAACGGTTGCTGTGGCGCTGCCAAAAACCGGCCATCTGTCGCTGCCGGCAGCGGGACGCCAGGATGCCGGGACGTCAAGGAAGAAACGCGGCAGCCGCCCGCCGCTACCGGCGGGTGGCGGGTGGTCTTCTCTTCAGGTTCCACTTGCAGTCCATTTCCCACCAGTGCTCCGGCACCTCGTTGAACTGGCCGTCCTTGAGTATGCCCCAGCCCTTCGCCGCCAGCGTGTAGTTCGCGGACAGCAGCCGGTTGAACGCGGCTTCATGGTTGTCCGGCAGGTCGCTGTAGCAATTCCGGTATTTGTCTTTTGTCACCTCGCACGAGATGCTGCCGATTCTGCCGCGCCGGATGAGCGGTTCCAGGGTTTTCAGCACCTCAAGATCCATTCCCTGTATGTCGCTGATGTAATCGTCAATGTAGTCAACGCCTTGTTGTTCAAGGAAACGGCACAGGTTCACGCACGGCACCCGGATTGTCTTGACGATGCGGATTTCATCGTTGAAATTTTCGTCGAGGCGGCCGATTGAAGAGGAGGCGCCGCCATCGTTGCTGGTGATGTTGAATTCAATCTCGCCGTCGCGGTCGGCGGCGGCGAGATTGAAAAGGCGGACATTCGGGCATGACCGGTATTCCTCCTGAAGTTCCGCGAACAATTCCGGGTTGGCCTCGAACCCGTAGCACACCCGGTACCTGTGGAACAGCGGCCTGAACGAACGCCCCGTGTGCAGGCCCACATAAACCAGGACATCTTTTCTTCTTTTCGCCAGATTGCGGGTGAAATCCATTGCCTGCTTCAGCATTCTTTTGCCGTTCGGCTTTTTGCCCGCGAGCAGCCCGCGCAGATGGAACAGCAGGAAGCCGGCGATGGGAGGGCGGCGGGATTTCATTTCTTCGGAGGCGCGCCGGTCTGTTGCCGCGGGTTAAGGCGCTCTTTCAGTTTCTTCGGCACCGGCGCGTGCGCCGGACGCGCATAGCACGGCAGGCCGTTTTTGTAGGGCGGGTAGTCTTCGCCTTCAATCAGCGGGCGCAGGTAGGTTTTGCAGGCGTCGGTGATGCCGAAGCCGTCTTCGCTGATGTAGTCGCGCGGCAGTTTCTTTTCGCGGTTGGCGACATCCGCCAGCGGCGCGCTGCCGGTGCGCCAGCGGTAGGGGTTGTCGGATTCGCGCACGATGGTCGCCATGACGGCGTCCTGGCCGGCAAGCGCCATCTCAATGGCGGCCTCGCCGAGCGCGCGCGCCTGCTCGACATCGGTGCGCGAGGCGATGTGGCGCGCCGAGCGTTGCAGGTAGTCGGCCACCGCCCAGTGGTGTTTGTGGCCGAGTCGTTCGGTCATTAATTGCGCGATGCGCGGCGCGGCGCCGCCGAGTTGGGCGTGGCCGAATGCGTCGCGCGTGCCGGCCTCCGACAGAAAGCGCCCGCCGGCGTCGCGCACGCCCTCGGAGACGACGATAACGCAATGGCCGTGTTCGGCGACGCAGCGCCCGGCCTCGCGCACGACGCGCTCCTCGTCGAACGGAATCTCCGGGAACAGAATCAGGTGCGGGGCGTCGCCGTCGCGCTCGCGCGCAAGGCCGGCGGCGGCGGCGATCCATCCGGCGTGGCGCCCCATCACTTCCAGCACGAAGATCTTCGTCGAGGTCTTCGCCATTGAGGCGACATCAAGCGCCGCCTCGCGCGTCGAGACCGCGACATACTTCGCGGTCGTGCCGAAACCCGGGCAGCAGTCGGTCAGCGGCAGGTCGTTGTCCACCGTCTTCGGGATGCCGATGCAGGTCAGCGGGTAGTCGTAGGCGCGCCCGAGTTGCGAAATCTTGAGCGTCGTGTCCTGCGAGTCGCCGCCGCCGTTGTAGAAGAACCAGCCGATGTCGTGCGCGCGGAAGACATCCAGCAGGCGGCGGTATTCGGCCTCGTTTTCCTCGAGGCTTTTCATCTTGTAGCGGCAGGTGCCGAAGGCGCTCGCCGGCGTGTGCGCGAGCGCCGCGATGTCGTCGTCGCCGAGGGCGGCGGTGTCCATCAGGTCTTCGTCGAGCGCGCCGAGGATGCCGTTGTGCGCGGCATAGACGCCGCCGATGACATCACCGCGCCTGCGCGCCGCCGCAATCAGCCCGGCGGCGGTGGCGTTGATAACGGCGGTAACACCGCCCGACTGGGCGTAGAGGGCGTTGCGCCCCGTCGCCGGCCCCCTGGTTGGCTCCTTTCCCGCTGCGTTCATCGGCGCAATTATAATGGACAACCGCAATCCGCTATAATTCGCACGGCCCGCATTCATTGGGTTCGGGCCGGAAGAACTTTCTGATGAGAATCATCCTGTTGGGCGCGCCGGGCGTCGGCAAGGGCACGCAGGCGCGGCTGCTTTGCGAGCACCACCGGATTCCGCAAATCTCCACCGGCGACATGCTGCGCGAGGCGGTGCGCGCCGATGGCGCATTGGGGCGCCGCGCCGCGGGCTTCATGAACCGCGGCGAACTGGTGCCGGACGAGGTCATCGTCGGCCTGGTCAGCGAGCGCATCGCCGCCGGCGACTGCCGGCGCGGGTTTTTGTTCGACGGCTTTCCGCGCACGCTGGCGCAGGCGCGCGCGCTGGAATGGAAGCGCGTGGCGATTGACGCCGTCGTCGAGATTGTCGTGTCGGACGAGGAGATCATCCGCCGCCTCGGCGGGCGGCGCACGCACCCGGCATCGGGGCGCGCCTACCACATTGAATACCATCCGCCGAAGGTTGATGGCGTGGACGACCTGACCGGCGAGCCGCTGGTGCAGCGCGACGACGACCGGCCCGGCGTTATTGCGCGCCGCCTTGAGACCTACCACGAACAGACCGCGCCGCTGGTCGGTTATTACCGCGACATCGCCGACCAGGGGCGCTTGCGCTACCTGGCGGTGGACGGCGCCGGCGACATCCGGCAGGTGGGGCAACGGATTCTTGAACAGATTGCCTGAGCGCCGTCCGCCGGTGGCGGCGGGCGGCGTGTGCGAGACGGGGCGTGATGGGTTACCGGGTTCGCTTTGAAGGCCATGACACCGAGGCCGTCGTTGAGCACGGCGAGTCGGTGCTTGAGGCGGCGGTGCGCGCCGGTCTTGCGGTGGATTATGGTTGCAGCGGCGGCAACTGCGGCCTGTGCATCGCGCGCCTGATGGACGGCGAGGTGCGCCAGGTCAGCGACTGGGACTATGTCTTTGAGCGCGGCCAGCGCGATGGCCGCCATTTCCTGATGTGTTCGCACACCGCCGCCGCCGACCTGCGCCTGGAGGCGAGCATCGCCGGCGCCGCCGGCCAGATTCCGGTGCAGCGTTTTCGCGCGAAGGTCAGGCGGGTGGACGAGGCGTCGCCGCAAATCGCGGTGCTGCGCCTGCGCGTGTCGAGAAGCCACCGCCTGCGGTTTCTGGCCGGGCAGGAGGCGAGTTTGTCGCACCCGCGCTGCGGCGATGCGCGCCTGCCCATCGCCAGTTGCCCGTGCGACGCCGGCGAACTGGAGTTTCATCTGCGCGCGCGCGGCGGCGTGCGGGACGACGCCTTCGCCGCCTGTGTCGCGCAGCAATGCCAGAGCGGCGAATGGTTTGATGTGGAGGCGCCGCACGGCTCGTTTGTGTTCACCGGCAACATGGAAAGGCCGGTTGTGCTGCTGGCGTGGGACACCCACTTCGCCTTCGCGCGCAGTCTGCTGGAACACATTGTCGCGCAGGAGAGCGACTTGCCGATTCATTTGTACCGGTCGGGCGCCGATGAGCCGCCGTATTATCTCGACAACCTGTGCTGCGCGTGGCATGACGCGCTTGATCAACTGGAGTACACGGCGCTGCCGCCGTCCGCCGCCGGCGACGATGACGCGGCGGATTCGTGGGCCGAACGCATCGCCGCCGACCACGCCGATCTCGCCGAAAGTGATTACTACCTGTGCCTGCCGCCGCCGCAGGCGCAGCGCGCGGCGCAGGCGCTGGAACGCCGCGGCGCGCGGCCCGGACGCATCTTCCGGGCCGAATCATGAGCGCGCCATGACAACGCCGAAACCGCCGGTCGCAAAACGCCGCCCGCGCCACTGGACGCTGCACGGGCGGCGGATGACGGACGACTACGCCTGGCTGCGCGACGACAACTGGCGCGAGGCGATGAACGACATCGGAAAACTCGACGCCGGCATCCGCGCCCACCTTGAGGCCGAGAACGACTACACCGACGCCGTCATGCGCGACACCGAGGCGCTGCAAGCGCAACTGTTCGCCGAGATGAGAGGGCGCATCAAGGAGGACGACGACTCGGTGCCGGATCTTGACGGCGACTATGCGTATTACTTTCGCTACCGCGAGGGCGGGCAGTATCCGCTGCGCTGCCGCCACCCGGCGCGCGCGCCCGCCGCCGAGGAGGTGTTGCTGGACGGCGACGCCGAGGCCGCCGGCCTTGCGTATCACCATGTCCGCGGTTTCAGGCACAGCCCCGACCACCGCCGCATCGCCTGGTGCGCCGACGACGACGGCGCCGAGTTCTACACGCTGCGCGTGCGCGACATTGCAAGCGGCGCGTTGCTGGACGAGGCGATACCGCGCGTGCAGGGCGACATCGCGTGGGCCGCGGACGGCCTGCATCTGTTCTACACGGTGCTTGACGGGCACCACCGCCCGTACCAGGTTCGCCGCCACCGCCTCGGCGACCCGGTCGCGCGCGACGCGGTGATTTACGAGGAGACCGACCCCGGCTTTTTTATCGGCGTCTCGCGCACGCGCTCGGGGCGCTTGATCACAATCCACACCGGCGACCAGCGCACGACCGAGGCGTGGCTGATTCCGGCGCACGAGCCGCGCGCCGCGCCGCGCCTGGTGCAGGCGCGCGAGCGCGATGTGGAATACGCGGTGGACGAACGCGAGGGCCAACTGCTGATTGTCACCAACGCCGGCGGCGCCGAGGACTACAAACTGGCGGTCGCCGACCCGGCGCGCCCCGCGCGCGAGGCGTGGCGCGATTTGTACCTGCCGGGCGACGGCGTGCTGCTGGAGAATGCGGTCGCGTTCAGGCGCTGGATTGTGCGCCTTGAGCGCGAGGACGCGCTGCCGCGCCTCGTCGTCATGGAGATGGACGAACGCGGGCGCTGCGTCGGCGAGAACACAATCGCCTTTGACGAGGCGTGCTACGAACTGGCGCCGCTCGCGACCTTCGCCTACGACAGCGACATCCTGCGCTTCACCTACGCCTCGATGACGACGCCGTACCGCGTGTTTGACTACGACATGCGCCGGCGCACGCGCCGCCTTCGCAAGCAGCAGCCGGTGCCGAGCGGCCACGACCCGGCGGACTACGAGACGCGGCGGCTGTTCGCGCGCGCCGCCGACGGCGAGCGCGTGCCCATCAGCCTGCTGCGCCGCAAGACGACGCCGCTCGACGGCGGCGCGCCGCTGCTGCTCTACGGCTACGGCTCCTACGGTTCATCAATGCCGGCGTACTTTTCGGGCAACCGCTTGTCGCTGGTGGATCGCGGCTTTCTCTACGCCATCGCGCATGTGCGCGGCGGCATGGAGAAGGGCTACCGCTGGTACCGGGACGGCAGGATGGAGAACAAGCGCAACACCTTTCTTGACTTCATCGCCTGCGCCGAACACCTGGTGCGCGAGGGTTGCACGCGCCCGCAGCGGATGGCGGCGCACGGCGCCTCCGCCGGCGGCCTGCTGGTCGGCGCCGTCGTCAACATGCGCCCCGATTTGTTCGGCGCGGCCATCGCCGAGGTGCCGTTTGTGGACGCGCTGAACACGATGTGCGACGCCACGCTGCCGCTGACGCCGATTGAATGGCCGGAGTGGGGCAACCCCGTTGAGGACGCCGAAGCCTTCGAGCGCATCGCGTCGTGGTCGCCGTACGACAATGTCGCGCGCCGCGACTACCCGCACCTGTTTGTCAGCGCCGGTTTGAGCGACATGCGCGTGACCTGGTGGGAGCCGGCCAAATGGGTCGCGAAACTGCGCGCCTGCGACACCGGCGGCGGCCTGCTGCTGCTGAAGACCAACCTGTCCGCCGGGCACGGCGGCTCTTCCGGGCGCTTTGATTACCTGAAGGAAGTGGCGGAGAAGTACGCCTTTCTGCTGAAGGTGTTCGGCGCCGCCGGCGTCAAATCCTGAAGTCGGAGCCGAGGTACACCTCGCGCACCGTCTCGTCGGCGAGAATCTCCTCCGGCGTGCCGCGGGCGATGATGCGCCCGCGGTTGAAGATGTAGCCGCGGTCGCAGATTTTCAGCGTCTCCCGGACATTGTGGTCGGTGACGAGCAGGCCGATGCCGCGCCGTTTCAGTTGCAGCATCAGTTTCTGCACTTCGGCGACCGAGATCGGGTCAATGCCGGCGAACGGCTCGTCGAGCAGCATGAACGCCGGCCCGGTCGCCAGCAGCCGCGCGATTTCCACGCGGTGGCATTCGCCGCCGGACAGCGAGATGCCGGGCTGGCGGCGCACGCCGTGCAGTTGCAGTTCGTCGAGCAGTTGTTCGAGGCGGTGCTGCATCACATCCGGCGTCATCGCCGGGCAGGTTTCCAGCGCCGCGCGGATGTTGTCCTCGACGCTCATCCTGCGGAACACCGACGATTCCTGCGGCAGGTAGCCGATGCCGCGCGCGGCGCGCTCGTGCATCGGCAGCGACGAGATGTCGGCGCCGTTGAGTTCGGTGCGGCCGCTGTCGGCGCGTATCAGGCCGACGATCATGTGGAAGGTCGTGGTCTTGCCGGCGCCGTTGGGGCCGAGCAGGCCGACGATCTCGCTGCCCGCAAGCCGCAGCGACACCGACTCCACCGCCTGGTGCGCGCCATAGCGTTTGCTGAGGCCGGTCGCCTCGAGGAAATGGCCTTTTTTCGGCAAGGGCGGCAAGGGCGGCAAGGGCGGCAAGGGCGGCAAGGGCGGCAAGGGCGGGGGCGCCGCCGGCGTCAGCGCGGTTCCTTTTTGTCGGGGCGCAGCGTCAGCCGGACGCGGTTTTTGTCCTTGGTGGCCTTGACGATTTTTTTGCGCGCGTCATAGACGATGTGGTCGCCCGACAGCGCCTTCCAGCCGTCGGCGATGCGCGCCTTGCCGCGCAGGTCCATGATGCCCTCGTCGGCGCGGTATTCAATCCGCAGCGCCTCGGCGCGCAGCGTCTGGCCGTCGCGGCGGCGCACCAGGCGGCTCGGGCCGGCGGTGGCGACGAGTTTGGAGATGGCGCCGTCCTTTGTGAAGACCTCAACGGTGTCGCCTTTCAGCGTGATTTCACCCTGGACAATCTTGACATTGCCGCGATAGACGCTGATGCCGGTTTCCTCGTTATAGACGACGCTGTCGGCCTCCAGTTCAAGCGGCTCGCCGCTTTGCTGCGCGGCGGCGGCGGCGGCGAGCGTTGCGGCCAGCAGCAGCGCCGCAAGGCGCGTGATTTCAGGGCGCATGGGTGACGCGGACATTGGCCAGCAGGCGAATCTCGCCGGTGCCGAGGTCGGCGGACATGCCGTCGCCCTGCGTCAGCGTGGCGCCGCGGCGCAGCACCGCGCGTTCGCCGGTGTGCGCGACCTTGCGTTCGGTTTCAACGGTGACATCGCGGGTGTCGAGCGTTTCCGCCGCGCGCGCGCCGTGGCGCGGGCGTTCGACGACGACGGCGCCGGTCAGGTGGATGACGCCGTTTTTGCCGATGCGCCCGGTGTCGGCGGACAGCCGCAGGCCGGGGCCGGGCTGCGAATGGTACTCAAGGCGCGGGCGCTCAAGGTGGAAGTCCGGCGCGTGCGGCGCGTGGCGCAGGTGCGGGCTGCTGAGCCGGTAGAGCAGTTCGCCGCCGCCGCCGTAGGCGTTGATGACGGCCTCGTGGAAGCGGTTTTCGGTCTCGCCCGCCGCCGCCCGCTGCGCGGCCACCGACGGCATCGCCGCCAGCGCCGCGCCGAGCGCGGCCAGCGCGCCGAGGTAGAGCGCGAACAGCGCGTGGCTGCGTATCGTGTGCAAAGTCATCGGGTGGTGCGTCGGTGTCCCTTGTTCAGGCGGCGTATTTTACACCATGGCCTGGCAGTGCTCCGCCATGGCCCGCCGACGCCCGCCACGGCCTGCCATCTCGCCACCGGCGCTGTTTTGCGCCGCCATCGGCCTGGCATGGCCTGGCATGGCCCGCCATCAGCGTTCAGCGCGGCGCCGGCGGCGCCCAGCCGTCGTTGCAGACGCGGCAGAAGATGCGCGCCGTCATTTCGGCGTCGTAGAGCGCCGAGTGCGCCTCGGCCTCGTCCCAGCCGAAGCCGGCGGTCTCGGCGATTCTCGACAGCACCGTCTGCTGGTAGGCGAGGGCGCCCAATGTCACCGTGTCAAGGCTGCTGAAGCGGTGGAACGGGTTGTTCGTGATGCGGGTGCGCCGGGTCGCCGCGTGCAGGAACTTCAGGTCGAACGAGGCGTTGTGGCCGGTCAGGATCGCGCGCGAGCAGCGGTGGCGCGCGAGCGCGCGCCGCACTTCATCAAACAACTGCCGCAGCACCGTCTCTTCCGGCTGCGCCAGCCGCAGCGGGTGGAACGGGTCAATGCGGTTGACCTTCAGCGCGGCCTCGTCCAGGTTGGCGTTCTTGAACGGCTCGACATGAAAGTGCAGCGTCTTCTCCGGCAGCAGGCGGTTGTTCTCGTCGGGGGCGATCAGCACCGCCGCGAGTTCCAGCAGCGCGTCGGTTTTCTCGTTGAAGCCGCCGGTCTCGACATCCACGACCACCGGCAGAAAGCCGCGAAAGCGCGTCCGCATCCAGTCGCCGTCGCCGGCGGCGGCCTTGCCGGTGTCCGCCGCGGCGTTCACCGGCGCACGCGCCACGCGACTTCGCGCCCGCCGAGCAGCGGCACGATTTCGGCGCCGCCGGCGGCGACGCGGCGCGGCACGGTTTCGGCCTCGCGCACCAGCGTGATGCGGTCGCGGTTGACCGGCAGGCGGTAGAAGCGCGGGCCGTTGAGGCTGGCGAAGGCCTCCAGGCGGTCGAGCGCGCCGGCTTGCTCGAAGATGGCGGCGTAGAGGCCGAGGGCGGCGGGCGCGTTGAACACGCCGGCGCAGCCGCAGGCGCTTTCCTTGTCATGGCGCGCGTGCGGCGCGCTGTCGGTGCCGAGAAAGAACGACGCCGAACCGCCGCACGCCGCCGCCACCAGCGCGCGGCGGTGCGCCTCGCGCTGCGGCAGCGGCAGGCAGTAGCGGTGCGGGCGCAGGCCACCGTCGAACAGCGCGCTCCTTGAATAGAGCAGGTGGTGCGGCGTGATGGTCGCGGCGCTGCGCTCGCCGGCGCCGGCGATGTAGTCCGCCGCGTCGCTTGTCGTGATGTGCTCAAGGACGACGCGCAGCGCCGGGAAATCCGCGCGCAGCGGAATCAGCGTTTTGTCGAGGAATATTTTTTCGCGGTCGAAGGGGTCAATGCCGGCGCCGGCGGCCTCGCCGTGAATCAGCAGCGGCAGGTCGTGGCGCTGCATCGCCTCGAGCACGCCGCCGATTTTGCCGGTGTCGCCGACGCCGGCGCCGGAATGCGTCGTCGTGTCTTTCGGGTAGAGTTTGACGCCGTGGACAAAGCCGCACGCGGCGGCGTCGGCGATGGTTTGCGGCGTTGTCTGTTCGGTCAGGTAGAGCGTCATCAGCGGCTCGAAGCCGGGCGGCGCGGCGCGCAGGATGCGCTCGCGGTAGGCCGCGCACAGGGCGACATCGGTGACCGGGGGGTCGAGGTTGGGCATGATGATGGCGCGGCGGAACACGCGCGCGGTGAAAGGCAGCACCGCGCGCAGGGTCTCCCCGTCGCGGAGGTGCAGGTGCCAGTCGTCCGGGGCGGCGATGGTCAGTTCGTCCTGTGGTGTGGAAGGCATGGGTTTGGCGATTGCGCTGATTTTGATTATCATAGCACCCGTTGCCGGTTCAAGGCCGATTCAAACCGATGTCCGACATTTCCAGGATAGTGCTCGCCTACTCGGGCGGGCTTGACACCTCGATCATTCTGAAGTGGCTGCAGGAGACCTACGGCTGCGAGGTGTACGCGTACACCGCCGACATCGGCCAGGGCGGCGAGGTCGAGGCGGCGCGCGACAAGGCGCGCGCGCTCGGCGCCGCCGATGTCTTTGTCGAGGACCTGCGCGAGGAATTCGTGCGCGACTTCGTGTTTCCGATGTTTCGCGCCAACGCGATCTACGAGGGCGAATACCTGCTGGGCACCTCCATCGCGCGCCCGCTGATTGCGAAGCGCCTGGTCGAGACCGCCGCGCGCGTCGGCGCCGGCACGGTGGCGCACGGCGCCACCGGCAAGGGCAACGACCAGGTTCGCTTTGAACTCGGCGCCTACGCGCTGAAGCCCGACATCCGCATCGTCTCGCCGTGGCGCGAGTGGGACATGGACTCGCGCTCGGCGCTGCTGGCCTACGCCGAACGCCACGGCATCGGCGTCGAGCGCGACGCCGGCGGCGCGGCGCCGTATTCAATGGACGCCAACCTGCTGCATGTCTCGTACGAGGGCGGCGTGCTGGAGGACCCGTGGGCGCCGCCCGACGAGGCCATGTGGCGGCGCACGGTCGCGCCCGAGGCGGCGCCCGCCGCGCCGGCGACCATTGAGATTGAATTCCGCGGCGGCGACCCGGTGGCGCTCGACGGCGAGGCGCTGCCGCCCGCCGCGCTGCTGCAGAAGTTGAACGAGGTGGCCGGCGCGCACGGCATTGGCCGCGCCGACATCGTCGAGAACCGCTACCTCGGCATCAAGTCGCGCGGCTGCTACGAGACGCCCGGCGGCACGGTGCTGCTGAAGGCGCACCGCGCCATTGAGTCGCTGACGCTCGACCGCGAGGCGGCGCACCTGAAGGACGAGTTGATGCCGCGTTACGCCGAACTGATCTACAACGGCTACTGGTGGAGCGACGAGCGCGCGCTGCTGCAGAAACTGGTGGACGAGAGCCAGCGCCGCGTCGGCGGCGTCGTGCGCCTGAAGTTGTACAAGGGCGGCGTCGCCGTCGTCGGGCGGCGCTCGCCGGACAGCCTTTTCGACCGCGAGATCGCGAGTTTCGAGGAAGACGGCGGGCGCTTTGACCAGCGCGACGCCGAGGGTTTCATCAAACTCAACGCGCTGCGTTTTCGCGTCGGCGCCGCCGGGCGCGGGCGGTCATGACGAGGGCCGGGCGGCGGCGCGGCGGCATCGGAGCGGCGTGAAAGTGTTATACTTGGTTGTGAGCCATTTCATGACATCGGGCGCTGCCCGGAGGAGGCGAGAAGTCATGCAGAAAACAGCATTCATCCTCATTGCCCTTGTCGCGCTCGGCGGCTGCGCCGTCAAGCAGGCGAGCCACGACCCCGCCGACCCGTGGGAGGGTTACAACCGCGGCGTGTTCGCCGTCAACGACGCGCTGGACAAGGTGGTCGTCAAGCCCGCCGCGCAGGGTTACGGGTTTTTGCCGGCTTTTATTCGCACCCGGATCGGCAGTTTCTTCGGCAACCTCGGCGACTTGCCGAACGCGGCCAACAACCTGCTGCAAGGGGAGATTGAGCGCGCCGGCAGCGATGTGATGCGCGTCGTCATCAACACCACTTTCGGGCTGGTCGGTTTTTTCGATGTCGCGTCGTTCATGAAACTCGAGAAACACGAGGAGGACTTCGGGCAGACGCTGGCGGTCTGGGGCATCGGGTCGGGGCCTTATTTTGTGATTCCGGTGCTCGGCCCGGCCACGCTGCGCGACTTCGCCGCCGGCGTTGTGGATTTCCTGATGTCGCCGCTGAACTATCTGGACTTCGGCGTGTCGCACGCCACGCTGAGCGTGGTCGAGACGCTGGATGCGCGCCAGCGTTTCATCGCCAGGGAAGCGCTGGTGCGCGAGATTTCGCCGGATCTGTACAGCGCGGTGCGGTCTTTTTACCTGGAGAACCGGCGGCGGATGATCAGCAACAGCGAAGATGTTGACGACGACATTATTTACGAGGATTATGACGACAACTGACGGCGCGCGGCGGCGGCGCCCGGACGCGGGCGCCGCGCGCCAATGCGCGGGCGCGCGGACAAAACAATGGACACGGTGAACGGCAACGACAGACTCGCCGACCTCGTCAACCAGCTGCTGCTGGAACTGGGCGAGGACCCGACGCGCGAGGGCCTGGTCAAGACGCCGCAGCGGGTCGCCGACGCGCTGCGTTTTCTGACCGGCGGCTCCGCCGTCAAGGCCGCCGAAGTCGCGCGCGACGCGATGTTTGATGTCAATTGCGATGAAATGGTCATCGTCAAGGACATTGAGTTCTATTCGCTTTGCGAGCATCACATCCTGCCGATCACCGGCAATGTGCACATCGGCTACCTGCCCGCCGGCAAGGTCATCGGCCTCAGCAAGATCGCGCGCGTGGTGGATGTGTATGCGCGGCGCCTGCAAGTGCAGGAGCGCATGACCAACCAGATCGCCGAAAGTCTGATGGAACTGCTGGATGCGCGCGGCGTCGGCGTCGTCGTCGAGGCGGTGCATTACTGCATGGTCATGCGCGGCGTGCAGAAGCAGAACAGCAAGACCGTGACCAGCGCCATGCTCGGCTCTTTCCGCGACGATTCCCGCACCCGCACCGAGTTCATGGAACTCATCAAAAGCCGCACCCGGGGGCTATAATGCGGCCTTAGTGTGCGCTTCGTTCGCGCGGCGCGGGCGGCCCCGGCGGCCCGCGCTGTGTATAATAATGTTGGTGGCAATTTGCACCAAATTTCATTGCCCGCCCTGCGGCGGGACTGGACTTTAAGAGGGACCAAAAAATGACATTGAGCACCAAAATACAGGCGCCGGAGGGGCATTCGGTACACCATGTGCCGTGCCCGCACGATTGCCCGGACACCTGCTCCATGCTTGTGACGCGCAACGACAAGACCGGCAAGGCGGTGAGGGTGCAGGGCGACCCGAGCCACCCCATCACCAAGGGTTACCTTTGCAACAAGGTCAACCATTATCTTGAACTGGTTTACAACGAAAACCGCGTTCTCTATCCGCACAAACGGGTCGGCCCCAAGGGGCCTGGCGCGAAATTCGAGCGCATCGGTTGGGACGAGGCGCTGGACACGGTGACCGGCGACCTGAAGGAAACCATCGCCCGCCACGGCCCGCAGGCGGTGCAGCCGTATTCGTATTCCGGCACGCTCGGGATGCTCGGCTACTGGGGCATGGACCAGCGCTTCTGGAACAAGATGAACGCCGCCCGCCTTGAGCAGTCCATCTGCATTTATGCGGCGATGTGGGCCGGCATCTACACCTACGGCATCGCCAACGGGCCTTCAATTCACGAGGCCTGCGGGGAGGCCGACCTGATCATCCTGTGGGGCGCCAACCTGGTCAGCACCGGCGTGCATGCGATTCCGTTCATTCAGAAGGCGCGCGCGCGCGGCGCAAAACTGGTCGTCATTGACCCGCGCATCACGCGCACGACGATGATGGCCGACTGGCACCTTCAGCCGCGCCCGGGCACCGACGGCGCGCTGGCGCTCGGCATGATGAAGATCATCGTGGACGAGGGGCTGCACGACCTGGACTTCCTGAAAGAGCAGACCAAGGGGTGGGAGGAGTTTCTGGAGAAGAAACTGCCGGATTACCCGGTCGAGCGCGTCGCCGAAATCACCGGGCTTGGCGCCGATGTCATCCGCAAGTTCGCGCTGGAGTACGCCGGCACGAAGAAAACCTTCATCCGGGCCAACTACGGGCTGAACCGGCATCAGAACGCCGGCCAGATGTGCCGCGCGATTCTGACGCTGCCGTGCATCACCGGCGCGTGGCGCGAGAAGTGCGGCGGCACCGCCTTCGGCACGCTGGAGGAGATGTGGATGAAGTTTCCGCTCGCCAAATTGCAGCGCCCCGACCTCGGCAACCGCGCCGAGTCGCGCGTTGTCAACATGGTGCAGGTGGGGCGGGCGCTGTCGGAGGACATCGGCGCCGACGATGAAAAACTCGACCCGCCGATCAAGCATCTGTTTGTGTACAACTCCGACCCGGCCAACTGCGCGCCGAACACCAACAGCGTTCGCAAGGGCCTGATGCGCGACGACCTGTTTGTCACCGTCCACGAGACCTTCTGGACCGACACCTGCGACTACGCCGACATCGTGCTGCCCGCCGACACGCAACTGGAGCGCATGGATTTGCACGCGGCCTACGGCCACTACTATTTCAACATGAACAAGCCGGTCATCGAGCCGCTCGGCGAAAGCGTCTGCAACACCGACTTGTTCAGGAAACTGGCGCAACGCATGGGTTATGTGGAGGAGGGCGACAACGCCTTCACGCAGACCGACGAGGAGATGGTGCGCGAGATCATAGACGACAAGGACAATCCGCTGATGGAGGGCATCACCTACGAGCAACTCGAGGAAAACGGCTGGGCCAGGGGAAAGGTTGAGTCGGAGCGGCGTGACTATCTGAAAAACGGCTGGCCAAGCCCCAGCGGCAAGATCGAGATTTACAGCGAGGCCATCAAGGAGTTGGGGCAGGATCCGCTGCCGACCTACACCCCGGAGGAGGAAGGCCAGGAGGACCACGAGCGCCGCCGGCAATATCCGATCCAGGTGCTGAGCAGCGCGACGCATTACTTCATCGGCGACTCGTTCCAGTCGGTGCCGCGCCTGCGGGCGATGATGTCGCGCCCGACCGTTGAATTGAGCACGCAGGACGCCGCCGAGCGCGGCATCAAGGACGGCGACCTGGTGCGCCTCTACAACGACCGCGGCGAGACCTATTGCCACGCGGTGATTATTGACGGCCTGCTGCCCGGCGTCTGCGGAACGCAGAAGCAGTTCAAGGGCAGCCACACGGCGGGCGGCGTCAACGCCAACGCGCTCAATTCGCAGCGGCTGACCGATTTCGGCATGAGCCCGTGTTTTTACTCGGTGCTGGTCGAGATTGAGAAGGCCGAGAACGCCGACCAGTTCACCCGGCAGAAGTTGCTGCAGATGGGCGGCATTGAGGGCTATATCCGCGCCTGGCGCAACGACCCCGCCAACGCCGGCGTCGAGGCGAGCGACGAGGAGATCATCGAGTTTGCCAGGAGCCGGCACCCGAGTGTGTTCGCCGAGGTGCGGAGGTTCGGCAATGAGTGATTTTGAGGGGTTTCACGATCCGGCCAGGCATCTCGCCGGGCGGCGGTTGCCGTCGCCCGACAAGACCGTGTACGGGTGCCGCGTTGACACCCATCGCGGCAGCGTCAAGAGCGTCAGGAGTCTGACCGACGACACCTATGAACTGGTGGTCGAGTGCGGCGCCGACGCCCAGGCGGCGCTCAACGCCAAAGCCGGGCAGTATGCGGCGCTGAAGGTGGCCGGCCTCGACAAGCCGCGCTCCTATTCCTTTGCGCGCGCGCCCGAGTGCGAGGCCGCCGGCCAGAGCACCTTCTTCATCCGCCTGGTTCCGAACGGCAAGTTTTCCGGCTGGCTGTTCGAGAAAGACCGCACCGGCGAGGAGATTGTGCTGAGCGGCCCGCTCGGCGCCTTCGGCCTTGATCCGTCGTCCGACCGGATGCTGTGCGTCGCCGGCGGCAGCGGCATGAGCGCGATTTTCTCGATACTGGAGCATGCGTGCAACGAGCAGGTGGCGCGCGATGCGCTGTTCTTTTACGGCGCCCGCACCCACAAAGACCTGTATTGCCTGGACGAACTCGCCGAGATCGGCAAACGCTGGCATTCGGGCCACAGTTTTGAGTTCATCCCGGTTTTGTCGGAGGAGCCGGAAGACAGCGGCTGGGACGGCGCCCGCGGCTTTGTCACCGACTACATGAAGAAGACCTGCCTGGACAATGGCAGGATTGATCTCGCGCAATGCAAGGCTTATTTCTGCGGGCCGCCGCCGATGATAGATTCCGGCATCAAGGTGCTGATGGACGCGGGCATGTCCGGGTCCGGCATTTTTTACGACAAGTTCGAGGACGCCGCCTCGCCGGCGCCGGTGATAGACAACACGAAGTGCGTGCTGTGCGACGAGTGCCTGCTGGTCAAGCCGACGGACAACTGCATCATTGAAGTGTCGAAACTCATCCGCAACAGCGGGCCAGGCTCCGACCGCTACGAGGTGGTCAATCCGTCCGAGACCTCCGGGTTGTATTACAATACGCTCTACATAGACGAGGAAAAGTGCATACGCTGCTATGCCTGCGTGGATGCCTGCCCCGCGAACGCCATCAGTCCGGACTACGACAAGACGCCGAAGACACTGAGAGGCGTCGCGGCCCGCGGCATTACATAGCGGCGCCGGCGTCTGCCGATTTCCTCCCGGCAAAGTGCTTGGCCGGCCTGTGAGCGCCCGTAGCTCAGTTGGATAGAGTACCTGGCTACGAACCAGGTGGTCGGAGGTTCGAATCCTTCCGGGCGCGCCAATTCCCATTGTTTTTTTGAGATGCGGTATCATGGCGGTTTGTGACCATGCGGTATTCGGCATTTTTGTTGTGGCCGGTGTGGTTGTGCGCCGCGGTTCTCGGAGCCGTTGCGGTTTCCGCCGACCCCCTTGATGAAGCATCGGACCTCGTCCGCGACGGGGTCGAGAAGGGCGCCGCCTCGCAGCGCGCCATCAACCGGATTGACGACGAGACGCGCCGCCTGCGCGAGGAGCGGCGGGCGCTGCTCGCCAGGGTCGAGTCCCTTGAAACCTACCTGCGCCAACTGCGCGCGCTGATTGACGACCAGCAGGGCGCCATCGAGCGCTACCGCGACGGCATCGCGCGCGCGCGCGACATGGAGCGCGAGATTCTGCCGCTGGCCGAAAGAATGGTCGGCGCGCTGGACGAGTTTGTCCGGTTGGATGTGCCGTTTCTGCCCGGCGAGCGCGGCGCGCGCGTGGAGCGGCTGAAGGCGATGCTGCCGAAGTCCGGCCTGTCGGCGTCGGAGAAATTCCGCCGCATTCTGGAAGCCTACGGCATTGAGGCCGATTACGGGCGCACCATCGAGGCGCGGCGCGGCGAACTGGGCGCGCCGGAAGGCGGCGGCGGCCAAGTCGTGGATTTCCTTCGCGTCGGCAGGAATATCCTTGTCTATCAGACGCTGGACGGCGGGCGGCTCGGTGTCTGGGATTCCGCCGCAAAGTCGTGGCGTCCGCTCGGCGACGAATACCGCCCGGCGGTCCGCCGCGGCCTGCGCATGGCGCGCGAGACGGTGTCGCCCGGCCTGCTGGTGCTGCCGGTGCGGGCCGCAGACGCGCGCGATGAGGGCGCACGCGATGAGGCCGTGCGCGACGGAGAGGCGGCGCAATGAAGCAATACCTCGCGGCGCTGATGCTGGCGTGGATGTTGTGCGCGCCGGTTTCTGCACAGCAACCCGCGCAGCAACCCGCGCAGCAAACACCGCCGCCGGCGTCGTCGTTCAAGCAACTGCTGGAGAAAATCCGCGGCGATTACCGCGAAGACCTTGCACAGCGCCGCCAACGCGAGAGCCGCTTCGCCGGCGACAGGGACCAGCAGGCGCAGGCGCTGGCCGCGGCGCAGCGGCGTCTTGACCAATTGATGAAGGAAAGCGCGGCGCTGGAGGCGCGCTTCAACGACAACGAGGAGAAACTGCTTGAACTGCGGCAGTTGCACCGCCAGCGCGCCGGCGATCTGGAGGAACTGTCGGCGGTGGTCGTGCGCAGCGTCGCCGACATCCGCGCGACTTTGGCGGAATCGTTCATGACGCTGCTGCTGCCCGGCGCCGACGACCAACTCGCGCGCCTGATGCGCCAGGACGGCCTGCCCGACCTCGCCGGCCTTGAAGACCTGTGGTATCTGATGACCGAAATCATGACGCTGCAGGGCGGCAGCCACCGCTTTGAGGCCGATGTCATCCTGTCCGACGGGCGCCGCGAGCGCCGCGAGGTGACGGGCATCGGCCCGTTCACCGCGATCTCGCAGGGGCGCTTCCTGAAATACCTGCCCGACAGCCGCGGCCTCGCCGACCTCGCCCGCCAGCCGGCGTCGCGTTATCTGGCCGCCGCCGAGACCGTCTCGCAAGCCGGCGCCGATTCGGGCTTTGTCGCGGCGCCGGTGGACCCGTCGCGCGGCGCCATTCTGGCGACGCTGGTCCAGGCGCCGACGCTGGTTGAGCGCATCGGCCAGGGCGGCTGGATCGCCTACCTGATTCTGGCGCTCGGCCTCGCCGGCCTGCTGCTGGCGGCGGAGCGCATCGTGTCGCTGACGCGCGCGGTCGGCGGCGTGCGCCGGCAGAAGGACGCGCCCGAACCGTCGCCGGCCAATCCGCTGGGCCGCGTGCTCGGGGTTTCGCGCGAGCACGACGGCGCCGATGTGGAAAGCCTTGAACTGAGCCTGCACGACGCCGTCATCCGCGAAATGCCGCCGCTTGAACGCGGCCTCGGCGCCCTCAAGGTGCTGGCCGCGATTGCGCCGCTGCTGGGGCTGCTCGGCACCGTCGTCGGCATGATCGAGACTTTCCAGGCAATCACGCTGTTCGGCACCGGCGACCCGCGCACGATGGCCGGCGGCATCAGCCAGGCGCTGGTGACGACGGCGCTGGGGCTGATGGTCGCGGTGCCGCTGCTGCTGCTGCACACCTTCGCCGCCGCGCGCAGCCGTGAAATCCGTCAGATTCTCGAGGAGCAAAGCGCCGGCATCGTCGCGCTGCACGCGCGCCGCGGCGCCGCCGGGGGGGCGTGATGCCGGCGCTGCACACGCTGGTCTGGCCGGTGCAGGATTTTCTGGCGCTGGGCGGCCCCGTGCTGTTCGCCGTCATGCTCGTCACTTTCGTGATGTGGTTTCTGATTGCCGAGCGCTACTGGTATTTCGCGACCTGGTCGCCGCGCGCGATGCGGCGCTACGCGGCGATGTGGCGCCAACTTGTGGATGCGCCGGCGTGGCGGCGGCGCGCCGTTCGCCGCTGCTGGCTGTCCGAGTACCGCGTCGAGAACGAAAGGCGCCTGGCGCTGATTCGCGCGCTGGTGCGGCTGAGTTTGCTGCTCGGCCTGCTGGGCACGGTGGTCGGCATGATCGAGGTCTTCGACGCGCTCGCCTCGACCGGCTCAAGCGACGCCCGCACCATCGCGTCGGGCGTTTCCAGGGCGACGATTCCGACGATGGCCGGCATGGTCGCGGCGCTGTCCGGCTTTTATTTTTCGGTGCATCTGCGCCACCGCGAAAAGCGCATGCTCGGGCGGCTCGAGGAACACTTTCACCGGGGCGCCGCCGCATGAGGGGCCGCGCATGAGACAGCGATCCCTGTCGCGGCGGCCCGGCGAGGAGGAGGCGGACATCAACCTGACGCCGATGCTGGATGTCGTTTTCATCCTGCTGATTTTCTTCATCGTGACCGCGTCGTTCGTCAAGGAGGCCGGCGTCGAGGTGTCGCGCCCGACCGCGGAGTCCGCCGTGCGCCAGGAACACGCCTCGATCCTGGTCGCGATAGACGCCGGCGGCGGCGTCTGGATAGACAAGCGCACTGTGGATATCCGCGCGGTGCGCGCCAACATTGAGAGACTGCACCTGCAAAACCCGCAGGGTTCGGTCGTCATCCTCGCCGACCGCATGTCGAACAACGGCGTGCTGGTCGAGGTGCTCGACCAGGTGCGGCTGGCCGGCGTCGAGAAAATCGCCATCGCCGCGCGCAACGATGAATGACGCCGCCGCCGCGCGCCTGCTGGGCAGTCTGCTGGCGGCGGCGGCGGTCACCTACGGGTTGTTTCTGCTGATGTCGCGGCTGGTTGGCACCGACGCGCTGAGCGAACTGGAGACGCCGCCGCCGCTGCTGGTGGACTTCATCCGCGTCGAGCGCGACGAACAGACGGTGCCCGACCGCCGCCCGCCGCCGCCGGAGCCTGACAAGACCGAGCCGCTGCCGCCGACGATACGCAAGTTCACCGTCAACAAGCCCGCCGCCGCGCTGCCCGGCCTGGACGCGAGCCTCGCGCGTGCGCTCGACATCCGCACCGACCTGTCGGGTTTCGCCGTCGGCGACGGCGGCACGCCGCTGGTGCGGGTCAGCCCGGTGTATCCGCTGCGGGCGTCGAGCCGCGGCATCGAGGGCTGGGTCGAGATTGAATTCACGATCGCCGCCGACGGAGGCGTCGTCGCGCCGCGCGTCGTCGAGTCGGAGCCGCCGGCGGTGTTCGACCGCGCCGCGCTGCGCGCGGTTTCGCGGTGGCGCTACCGCCCGCCGGTGCAGGACGGGCGCCCGGTGCGCCGCGACGGGGTTCGCGTCGTCATCGAGTTTCAACTGGAACGATGAGGCCGTTTGCGCGCCGCTGTCCCGCCGCGCTGCTCGCCGCCGCCTTGTGCGCGGCGCCGGCGCAGGCCGCCTGGCTGCTGTCGCAGAAGGTGTACGACGCCGTCGCCGCCGCCGCCGCGCAGGCCGAAGACGGCCAGCACGACGCCGCCCGCGCGGCACTGGAGCGGCTGGCGGCGCGCGGTTCGCTGAACCCCTACGAACGCGCGGCGGTCGAGCAGCAACTCGGCGCCTTCGCGTCGGCGCGCGGTGATTACCCCAAAGCGGCGTCGCATTTCGAGACGGCGCTCGCCGCCGACGGCCTGCCGGAAGCGTTCGCCGGCCAGTTGCGCTACAACACCGCGCAGATTTACCTTGCGCTGGACCGCGCCGGCGACGCGCTTGCGTTGCTGAAACCGCTGTTTGACGGCGACGCCGAGCCGCCGCCGGAAAGTTACTTCTCGATGGCCTCGGCGCTGCACTATCTTGAACGCGACGCCGAGGCGCTGGAATGGGCCGAGCAGGGCCTGCGCGGCCATCCGTCGCCTGCGGAGGGGCATTATGCGCTGGTTTCCGGGCTGAACCTGCGGCTGGAACGCTGGCGCCGCGCGCGCGAACTGCTGCAGGAAATGATCCGGCGTTTCCCGGACAAGGCGGTGTACTGGCGCCAACTGACGGCGGTGTGGATGGAACTGGGCGACGACAAGCAGGCGCTGGTCGTCGGCGAACTCGGCCACAGCCGCGGCGTGCTGGCGCAAGGCCGCGATGTGCTGCAACTGGCGCGGCTGTATCTCTACCACGACTTCCCGCACAAGGCCGCGCACCTGTTGCAGCGCGGCCTTGACGACGGCGTCGTCGCCGGCAAGGCGGCGCATTGGGCATTGCTCGCGTCGGCGTGGAGCAACGCCCGCGAACACGCGCGCGCGGTGGCGCCGCTGCAAAAGGCGGCGCAATTGTCCGACACCGGCGAATTGTTTTTGCGGCTGGCGCGGCTGCGCGTGGAAGACGAGGACTGGCCGCGCGCGCACCGCTCGCTGGCCGCCGCTCTCCGGCGCGGCGGTCTCGCCGACGAACCCGGCGCGCGCCTGCTGAACGGCATCGTGCTGGCGAAACTTGACCGCACCGCCGAGGCCGAGGCCGAATTCTCGTACTGCCTGGGCTTTAAAACAACGCGCACCGACGCGACGCGCTGGCTGGAGTATCTCGGCCAGGCGAACCGCTGACCGGCGCCTACGATTCGCCGTCGAGGACGATGCGAAAGCCGATGCGCGGCGAGTGGAACGATGCCGGCACGCGGTTCTCGAAGTCGATGCGCGCGGTTTCTTTGCCCGGCAGCGAGAAGTTGCCGCCCTTGACGACGACCGCGTAGCCGTTGCCGGAGACGCCGATGCTGCGGGTCCACTCGGAGACATTGCCGCCCATGTTCAGGATGGCGCCGTGCGGCGTGACATCGCCGCGGTTTTCCAGCGCCGGCAGCGGCGCGGTCGCCGGGTTCTCGGCGGTGGCGGCGCGGCCTTTCTCGTAAAAGGCGCCCCACGGATAGGCGTAGCGCCCGTTGGACGACGCCGCCGCGGTCCATTCGGCGGCGCTCGGCAGGCGCCCGCCGGCCCATCTTGCGAACGCATAGGCCGACCACCAGTCAATGCCGGTCGCGGGCAGGCGGTCGTCGTCCGTCTCCGGCCACGGCGGCGGGCGGTAGTCGTGGTCTTTCGGTTCGTTCTCGTTGGCGTAGAAGCCGAGTTGCGCGATCGGGTCTTGCAGAAAACGGCGGTACTGGGCGCGCGTCACCTCGTGGCGCAGAATGCGGAAGGTCTGTTGCCGGCGGTCGCGGTCGAACAGTTTCTCGATGACTTCAAGATGCCGGCGCGACAGCGCCGCCAGCAGCCCCGGAATTCTCGCGTCCTGCGGCAGGCCGAGCGGGTAGGCGCCCGGCGCAATCCGCGCGATTGGCGTGTCTTGCTGCGACCACGGCGGTCTTTGCGGCGCCCGCTCATAGACGCAGCGAAAACCGACATAGGGCGAGCGGTAGGCCGGCGGCGCGTGGCGGTAGAGCGCGTTCAGGCTGTAGATTTCATACGGGCGGTTGAAGGCATTGCCGCCGTGCAGGCTCGGGCGCGGGTCGTCGCGCGTTCCCTGCGCCCATTCGGACACATTGCCGCCGAGGTCGTGCAGCCCCTGCGGCGTGTCGAGGCCGGGGTGCACGCCGCACCGCTGCGCCGCGTTGAGGCGCGCGTCGAGGTGCGGCCAGCCGGAGGCGTTGAAGGCGCCGCCCCACGGGTAGAGCCGCGCCTCGACGCCGCCGGCGAGCGCCATCCATTCGCGGCGCGTCGGCAGGCGGCCTCCGGCGGCGCGGCAGTAGGCGTGGGCGTCGTAATAACTGACGCCGTTGGCCGGCGCCGCGAGACGCCCGCTGATCTTGTGGTCGCGGCTGGCGCTGTCGTAGCTCCAGCCGCCGGGCTGGCCGGGCGCGGCGATGCCCGGCGGGCGGTGCAGCGCCTGCCATTTTGAGAACTTGTAGAAATTCTCCTGGCGCACCTCGCAGCGGTCGGCCCAGAGGGTGCTCTGGTTGTGCGTGAACGGCTTCCCGGCCAGCAGGTGGTCGAACGAGCGGATGTACTCGAAGGCGCGGAGGTTGGACAGCAGAATGCGGTCGAGTCGCCGGCCCTGCGTGTCGCCGCCGCCGGCATTGCCGTCGCCGCCGCGCACGGCGACGGTGTCGAAGTCGTGGAAGGTGACGCGCAGTTTGTAGTAACTGGCGACGGCGATCGCGAGCACGAAAAGCGCCAGCGCGGTGTTCAGCAACGCCGAAAAAACGCGCTTCATTGCGTGAACGGCAGCCGTCCGAATCTGCGTAAAAGCCCCAGCACCAGCAGCAGCGCGGCGATGCCGCTGGCGAGGAACATCTCGCGCTCCTTGCGGTGGCGCACCGGCGGGCGGTAGGTCATCCACGACACTTCGTTGACGCGAATGCCGTTTTCGTCGGTCGCCAGCCGCAGGCGCCCGTCGCCGTCAAGCGCCGCATAGACGAACGCGATCAGGTAGTCGTCCCTTTCCGGGCTGACGAAGGTCGCGACGCGCCAGCGCCAGGCGCGCGGCTCGCGCTGCGCCGGCGGCATCAGCACCAGGGTTCCCTGTTTCAGCGGCGTTTGCAGGCCGCGGTAAATCGCCGGGTACAGTCCGAGGCGGCTGGTGACCTCGGCCTCGCCGGGCAGGAAGGCGAGGGCTTCCTGGCGTTCGTTGCCGGCGAGTTCCGCCTTTTTCAGCGGGCGGTTGCGTTCCAGCGCCAGTTGGTTGTCGGCGAGGCCGGGCGCCGTTTGCTGCGACACGCGCAAAGGCCGGCCCGCGGAGACGGTTTGCACCTGCTCGCCGAGTTGTTTCAGCAGCGCCAGTTGCGCCGGGTCGCGCGGCAGTTGCGTCGCCGCCGCCGGGGTCAGCACATCGCGGCGGAAGTCAAACCGTTCCAGCGTCAGGTAGCGGCCGCTGTCGGCGTCGTTTTGCGCCTTTTCCATGAAACCGAACAGCGCGGCCAGCAGCCGGGTGTAGTCAATCCGGTTTTCGCCGCCGCCGCGCGAGGTCTCGACGATTTCGCTGTTTTTCCTGTCCGCCGACTTGCTCGCCGACGGCACCGCCGTGCGGAAGCGGATGACCGACGGCGCCTGCCCCTGCTGCGCGCCCGGGTTCATGGCCTGTCCCATCAGTTGCGACAGCGCGTTGAACATCGCGTCGCTGCGGCGCGACAGTTCGCTTTGCTCGGCGCGCCCGTCGCCGGGCAGGTCGGACGGCGGCGTTTCGGCATCCCACGCGAGGTCGTCGAACGGGTACGGCTCGCTCGCGGCGTCGCCGGACAGGTCGGTGTCCTGCGGAAACGCCTGCCACGCCTTGCCGCCGTGGCGCGGGCCGTCGTCGGCCCGGCCCTCGCCGGGTTCGGCGGGCGGCTTCTCCTCATCGGCCCCGTCCGCCGGTTCGCCGCCCGCCGCGGCCCAATCGGCGCCGGGCACCGGCGCGCCGTCTTCGTAGCCGATGAAGTGCCAGTGCCCGGGCAGCCGCCCGTGGTGCTGGCGCAGGATGGACATCGTGATGTAGAACATCCGCACATCGTAGATGTCCACGCGAATCCGCGCCTTCTGCTGCGGCGTCATCGCCGCGAGGAAATGGTCGAAGGCGTTGTTCTGTTTCAGCAGTTCGTCGCGCCGGAACACGCGCTTGCTGTAATAGTCGCGCACGAAGTCGGTGTGGAGTTCAATGATCGGCATGACCCGGAAGTCGAGCACGCGGTCAAGCGGCGAGTTGTGGTAGTCGTGCAGCCGCGCCGGCGCCGAGGTCGGCAGGCCGTTCATGACCACCGATGTCGCCAGGTCGCGGCTGAGCAGCACCGAGATGTCCTCGACCTCGGCCAGGCGCTCCTGCTCCTGCGCGTGCTTGGTCGCAATCGTGATCACAATCAGGATGATGATGATGGCGACGCTGTTGGCGAGGATGTCGGCCAGCGCGATGCCGGCGAAACCCGGGAAAAGACGCGGCTGTGCGCGGCTGCTCATTGCGCCCGCTCGCGGACGACCTCGTCAATGTAGGGGGGGATGTCGTCGAGCGAGACCGATTTCAGCAGTTCCCTGTCGGCGATGATCCAGCCGATGGTCAGGTTTTTGCCGGGCATGATCTGCATCATGCAGTTGCGCGCCTCGGCCATCGTCGCGACGCTGTTTTCAAGGATGGTGAAGACGATTTGGCGGTCGCGCGCCTGGTAGATGCGGCGCGCGTAGCGCGTGAACGGGCTGTTCCCGGCGCAGATGGCGCCCTTGCGCACGGTCTCGGAGGTCTCGGCGATTCGCAGTTCGCCGGGAAAGGCGATGACGACATGGCCGGAGCCGCGCGTGCCCCAGTCCACCTTGTAGGCGCCGCCTTCGTTGATGTCCGACAGGCGCTCCTGCAGCGACGCCTGCGAGAAGGTGTTGATCAGCAGGAACAGCACCAGCAGCAGCGCGAACACGCCGCCGAAAATCTCGACCGAGGGCGCGTTGTTCTTTTCCTGGTCGCGCAGGCTGTCGCGGTGGCCTCGTTGTCGCATCGGCGTCAGTCGTTCAGGTTGAGGATGCGGTTCTCGTAAATCGTCAGCAGGTTGTTTTCCCAGCGTTGCAGCATGGTCTGGAGCAGCGTCAGGACGATGCTGAGCGACAGCGCGATCAGCGTCGTGTCAAAGGCGATGCCGAGCGGCGAGATGGCCTTGCCGAGTTCGTTCGACAACTGCGCGAGGCCGTGCTGGTTGCTGATGATCTGCTGGATGCCGTCGGAGGCGAGCGAGATGCCGAACACGGTGCCGATGAAGCCGAGTATCGGGATGGCCCAGTTGAGGTAGCGCGGCAGGATGTAGAAGTCGCCCGATTTCTTCCAAATCAGGTCGAGGTAGATCTCCGGCGTCGTGTTGGCGTTTTCGTACATGGTCTGGCGGTAGGCGCGTATCAGCAGCGAGCGCGCCGGCTTCGACAGCAGGCGCTGTTCGCGCCACAGCACATAGCCCTTGCCGAGCAGCATCACCAGGCCCCAGCTGAACAGCAGGATGGTCAGCGGCGGAATCGGGCCGCGGTCGAGAAACTTGCCGGTGAAAAACGCCAGGTCGGGGCGCGCCGCCGCGAGGTTGTGCACCGCGACCAGAATGCCGGTGGACAGCACCACCGCGGCGGACAGCGTCAGCAGCAGCGGCGGCCCGGACAGCGCCGCCTCCAGTTTGCCGGTGACGCTTTGCGTGTGCTCGTCGGCGGACAGGCGGCTCATCAGGATATAGAACACATAGAGCGCCATCGTCACCGCCAGCAGCGGCAGCGAGCGTTCCAGCAGCGCGCTGTGCTTGCCGATCAGCGGAATGAAAATCTGGTAGGCGACGACGGCGCTGATCAGTATCAGCGACAGCAGCGTCGTCCATTCCAGCGTCTTGTAGATGGCCAGGCGGTTTTGCAGCGCCAGCGCCGCCAGCGGCAGCGCCCCGGCGGCGACGCCGGCGGCGATGCCGTAGATGACCGCGGCGCCGGTGGCGTAGAATAAACTGCCGAAGGCCGCCGGGAACAGCAGCAGCGCCAAAACCGCCGGCACGGTTTTCGCCGGTGTCAGGTCGGGTTTTTGCATAACCGCTGATTATAGTCCAGGCGGCGGCGCAATGCACCGCGCACGGCGAAGTCCGTGTGATAGACTGCATGACGAAGATGAACACGGCTTCCTTGCACCGGGTCAGCGGCAGGCCGCTGGCGCCGCCGTTTCCCGAAGGCGCCGAACAGGCGCTGTTCGCGCTCGGCTGTTTCTGGGGCGCCGAGCGCTGTTTCTGGACCTTGCCCGGCGTCTATGTGACGGCGGTCGGCTACGCCGGCGGGCACACCGACCATCCGACCTACGAGCAGGTTTGCGGCGGCGCCACCGGCCACGCCGAGGCGGTGCTTGTCGTCTATCGCGGCACGCGCGCGGCGTGGCCGGAATTGCTGAAGGTGTTCTGGGAGGCGCACGACCCGACGCAGGGGATGCGCCAGGGCAACGACATCGGCAGCCAGTACCGTTCGGCGATTTTCTGCGGCAGCGGCGAGCAACTGGAGTCGGCGCGGCGTTCGCGCGAACACTACCAGGCGGCGCTGAGCGCCGCAGGCCGCGGCGCCATCACGACGGAAATCGCGCCGGCGCCGGCGTTCTTCTACGCCGAGGATGTCCACCAGCAGTATCTGGCGAAGAATCCGCGCGGCTATTGCGGGCTGGGCGGCACCGGTGTCCGCTTTGACGGTTTCGACGCCGCGCCGTCACAGGCCGGCGCCCAGCAGGTCGTGCATGTTGAGCGCGCCGACCAGCGTCTTGCGGTCGTCAAAGACCGGCATTGAACTGATTTTTTTCGCCTCCATCAGGTTCAGCGCCTCGACGGCGAGGTCGTCGCGCCCGACGGAGTGGAAGGCGCGCGTCATCATCGTGTCAATCGTCGCCCCCATGATGTCGGTGTCGTTGTCGAGCGCGCGCCGCAGGTCGCCGTCGGTGAACAGGCCGTGCACGGTGCCGGCGTCGTCCACGACCAGCGTCATGCCCAGCCCCTTGCGCGACATTTCGTAGAGCGCGTCGGTCAGTTGCGCGCCCGGCGGCACCCTCGGGATGGCGTCGCCGGTGCGCATCAGGTCGGCGACTTTCAGAATCAGGCGCTTGCCGAGATGGCCGCCGGGGTGCGAGCGCGCGAAGTCCTCGGCGGTGAAGTCGCGGTTGCTGAGCAGCGCGATGGCGAGGGCGTCGCCCATCGCCAGCGCCGCCGCGGTGCTCGCCGTCGGCGCCAGCCCCAGCGGGCAGGCCTCCTGCTCGACGGCGGTGTCGAGGCACACATCGGCGGCCCTGCCGAGGGTCGAGTCGCAGTTGCCGGTCAGCACAATCAGCGGCGTGCGCAGCCTTTTCAGCGACGGCAGCAGCGAGTTGATTTCGGCGGTCTCGCCGGAGTGCGACAGCACGACAATCACATCGTCGCCGCTGATCATGCCGAGGTCGCCGTGGCCGGCCTCCGCCGGGTGAATGTAGAAGGCGGTGCTGCCGGTGCTCGCCAGCGTCGAGGTGATCTTGTTGGCGATGTGGCCGGATTTGCCGATGCCCATCAGCACGATGCGCCCGGCGCATTCGTTCAGCAGGCGGCACGCGCGGTGGAAGTTCTCGTCAATCCGCCCGCGCAGCGCGCGGATGGCCTCGGCCTCGGTGTCGAGCACCGCGATGGCGAGTTTTCGGACTTCCTCGAATTCAAATTTCATGGCAGCGCGGCGACCTCCTGCCGGTAGAGCAGCCACTGATACAGGCAGAAACCGCCGAGCAGCAGCGCCCCCTTCAGCCTGTCCAGTTGCAGGCGCCGCGGAACCAGCGTCAGCAGCAGCAACAGCGCGACCGTCAGTGTAACACTGGCGAAGAAATCGCGCTGCAAGACCTTGCCGGGCAGCGTCGTCGGGCTTAGCAGCGCGGCGATGCCGACGACGCCGAGGCTGTTGAAAAGGTTGGAGCCGAGAATGTTGCCGACGGTGATGTCGTGGTGTTTTCTCCAGGTGCTGGCGACGGTCGCGGCCAGTTCCGGCAGGCTGGTTCCGACGGCGACGATGGTCAGGCCAATCAGCAGTTCGCTGACGCCGAAATGGTGCGCGATGCCGGTGGCGGAGCGGACGATCAGGTGCGACGCCAGCAGCAGCACCGCAAGCCCGCCGGCAAACCACGCCCACGCGCGCGCCGCGCCCGGATGCCGCACATCCTCCTCCACCGCTTCCTCGGCTGCGGCGGGCAGCGTCCTGACCAGCAGGTAGAGAATCAGGAACAGCGCCGACACCAGGATGACGCCGTCGTCCACGCCGAGTTCGGAATCGGCCAGCACCAGTCCCAGCGTGACGGTGGCGGCGGCCAGTATCGTGAACTTGACCGTCATCACCGGCGCCTTGACGGTGATGGCGTGGGTGATGGAGACGGCGCCCAGCACCAGGCCGATGTTGGCGATGTTGGAGCCGATGGCGTTGCCGACGGCGATTTGCGGCGTGCCGCCGAGCGCCGCCAGCGCCGACACCAGCAGTTCCGGCGCCGAGGTGCCGAAGCCGATGACGATGCCGATGCCGACCGCCGAAATGCCCAGCAGGCGGGCGACGACGACCGCGCCGCGCATCATGCGGTCGGCGGACCACATCAGCAGCCCGATGCCGGCGGCGAGGCCGAGCCACAGCGGTGTCATTCCGGTCAGCATTTGTCGGTGGGGGTTCGGGGCGCTTGCAACGCGCGCAGGCGCGTATTATAATGCCCCGGTCATGCCGTTGCGGCATGGCCGTTTTTTTGACGCAGTCCGTGTGGACCGGGGGCATGCAATCCGGGTGTTGACGCCCGTTGCCGTGAAGACAACCGGGTCTGTAGCTCAGCTGGTTAGAGCACACCCCTGATAAGGGTGAGGTCGGTGGTTCAAGTCCACCCAGACCCACCACGATGCACCGCGATGCGCGGGGCCGTAGCTCAGCCGGGAGAGCGCCTGCTTTGCAAGCAGGAGGTCAGGAGTTCGATCCTCCTCGGCTCCACCAGCGGGGCGGCGAAACCCAATGCCGTTTTATTTGCAAGCCGCATTGGGCTTCGCTGCAAGCGAAGGGTTTTTTGACAATTAGCAAAGCCAGGATTCGCGGAAACATCCCGTTTCCGTGAATAACATTGTATCCAACACCAGTAACCTCGGCGGAGACTGCTTGAGGTTATATGGTCAAGTGAAAAAGTGCGTACGGTGGATGCCTTGGCGGCAAAAGGCGATGAAGGACGTGGTAGTCTGCGATAAGCCCCGGTCAGCTGACAAACAAGCATTTGACCCGGGGATTTCCGAATGGGGAAACCCGCCCGCTACGGCGGGCATCGGCGTCTGAATACATAGGGCGCCCGAAGCAAACCCGGAGAACTGAAACATCTAAGTACCCGGAGGAAAAGAAATCAACCGAGATTCCCCCAGTAGCGGCGAGCGAACGGGGACCAGCCCTTAAGCCCGGGCGAGGCCAGTGGAAGTGTCTGGAAAGGCACACCATAGAAAGTGACAGTCTTGTACACAAAAGCCTCGTTCGGGTGAAATCGAGTAGGACGGAACACGTGAAATTCTGTCTGAACATCGGGGGACCATCCTCGAAGGCTAAATACTCTTTGCCGACCGATAGTGAACCAGTACCGTGAGGGAAAGGTGAAAAGAACCCCGGGAGGGGAGTGAAATAGTACCTGAAACCGTTCGCATACAAGCAGTGGGAGCCCCTTCGGGGGTGACCGCGTACCTTTTGTATAATGGGTCAGCGACTTACTTTCAGTGGCAAGCTTAACCGTATTAGGGGAGGCGCAGGGAAACCGAGTCTTAAATGGGCGCACAGTCGCTGGAAGTAGACCCGAAACCGGGCGATCTAGCCATGGCCAGGATGAAAGCGAGGTAACACTCGCCGGAGGTCCGAACCCACCTATGTTGAAAAATGGGGGGATGAGCTGTGGCTAGGAGTGAAAGGCTAACCAAGCCCGGAGATAGCTGGTTCTCCTCGAAATCTATTTAGGTAGAGCCTCGTGTCTTACTCCAGGGGGTAGAGCACTGTTATGGCTAGGGGGTCATCCCGACTTACCAAACCATTGCAAACTCCGAATACCTGGAAGTGTAATCACGGGAGACACACGGCGGGTGCTAAGGTCCGTCGTGGAAAGGGAAACAGCCCAGACCGTCAGCTAAGGTCCCCAAATCATGGCTCAGTGGGAAACGATGTGGGAAGGCACAGACAGCTAGGAGGTTGGCTTAGAAGCAGCCACCCTTTAAAGAAAGCGTAATAGCTCACTAGTCGAGTCGGCCCGCGCGGAAGATTTAACGGGGCTAAGTCATGTACCGAAGCTGCGGATGCCGAAAGGCATGGTAGAGGAGCGTTCTGTAGGCCGTTGAAGGCGGACCGGGAGGTGTGCTGGAGGCATCAGAAGTGAGAATGCTGACATGAGTAACGATAATGCGGGTGAAAAACCCGCACGCCGTAAGCCCAAGGTTTCCTGCGCAACGTTAATCGGCGCAGGGTGAGTCGGCTCCTAAGGCGAGGCCGAAAGGCGTAGTCGATGGAAAACAGGTTAAAATTCCTGTACTTCGTGTTGTTGCGATGGGGGGACGGAGAAGGCTGAATCATCCGGGCGTTGGTTGTCCCGGTGCAAGTGCGTAGGGAGCGCCCTCTGGAAAATCCGGGGGCGCAATTCCGAGACACGATGCCGAGCTCCTTTTGGAGCGAAGTGATTGATGCCATGCTTCCAGGAAAAGCCTCTAAGCTTCAGACAACACGAAACCGTACCCCAAACCGACACAGGTGGGCGGGGAGAGAATCCCAAGGCGCTTGAGAGAACCCGGGTGAAGGAACTAGGCAAAATAGCACCGTAACTTCGGGAGAAGGTGTGCCGGTTCGGGTGAAGGGGCTTGCCCCCGGAGCCTGGGCCGGTTGCAACAACCAGGTGGCTGCGACTGTTTATTAAAAACACAGCACTCTGCAAACTCGCAAGAGGACGTATAGGGTGTGACGCCTGCCCGGTGCCGGAAGGTTAAGTGATGGGGTCAGCCCTCGGGCGAAGCTCTTGATCGAAGCCCCGGTGAACGGCGGCCGTAACTATAACGGTCCTAAGGTAGCGAAATTCCTTGTCGGGTAAGTTCCGACCTGCACGAATGGCGTAACGATGGCCACACTGTCTCCACCCGGGACTCAGCGAAATTGAAATTGCTGTGAAGATGCAGTGTACCCGCACCAAGACGGAAAGACCCCGTGAACCTTTACTACAACTTCACACTGGACTTTGAATATGTCTGTGTAGGATAGGTGGGAGGCTGTGAACCCGGAACGCCAGTTCCGGTGGAGCCAATCTTGAAATACCACCCTGATATCTTCGGGGCCCTAACTGTGGTCCGTCATCCGGATCCGGAACAGTGTGTGGTGGGTAGTTTGACTGGGGCGGTCTCCTCCCAAAGAGTAACGGAGGAGCGCGAAGGTGCTCTAAGCACGGTCGGAAATCGTGCGGTTTGTGCAAAGGCACAAGGGCGCTTGACTGCGAGACAGACAAGTCGAGCAGGTGGGAAACCAGGTCTTAGTGATCCGGTGGTTCTGTATGGAAGGGCCATCGCTCAACGAATAAAAGGTACTCCGGGGATAACAGGCTAATACTGCCCAAGAGTTCATATCGACGGCAGTGTTTGGCACCTCGATGTCGGCTCATCACATCCTGGGGCTGAAGCAGGTCCCAAGGGTATGGCTGTTCGCCATTTAAAGTGGTACGCGAGCTGGGTTTAGAACGTCGTGAGACAGTTCGGTCCCTATCTACCGTGGGCGTTTGAGACTTGAGGGATGCTACTCCTAGTACGAGAGGACCGGAGTGGACG
Source organism: Gammaproteobacteria bacterium (assembly GCA_028817225.1). Taxonomy (NCBI): domain Bacteria; kingdom Pseudomonadati; phylum Pseudomonadota; class Gammaproteobacteria; species Gammaproteobacteria bacterium. Next base: position 54,595 of record JAPPQC010000026.1, read on the forward strand.
CACCTCTGGTGTTCCGGTTGTCACGCCAGTGGCACCGCCGGGTAGCTATGTGCGGACGAGATAACCGCTGAAAGCATCTAAGCGGGAAGCTTTTCCCAAGATAAGGTCTCACCGGGGACTTGATCCCCCTGTAGGGCCCTCGAAGACGACGAGGTTGATAGGCCGGATGTGGAAGCGCGGTAACGCGTGAAGCTGACCGGTACTAATTGCCCGTGAGGCTTGACCATATAACACTCAAGCACTTTCGTGCCTGTTGCAATGTGATTCAATGTGATTCCCGGCTTTGTTCATGTCAAAGGCGCCGCCCGCGCGGGCGGCGCCTTTTTTTGTGCGTTTTTGCGTGTTTTGCCGGCGGCGGCGCGGCGCCGGGGAAGGGCGGTTTTGCGAAAAGCGCGGCCTGTGTGTGTTCTCCGCTATTGACTTTGGCATAGAGGGGGGTAGCATGGCGCATTCCACCCATAACTCATCTGGAGGAGAATGATGATATTAACCAAAAATTTCGCTCGTGGATTCAAACGGGCATCTTCGGGGCTTGGTTACGCAATGGTTTGTTTTTCCGCCGTCATGGCTTGTTTCTCATCCGTTGTCGCCGCTCCGAAGGTCGCTCACGAGACGGTGTTGTCCAATCTCGACAATCCATGGGACATGGCGTTTCTGCCGGACGGAACAATGTTCTTCACCGAGAAATGTCACGGCCTTTCGGTGCGGCTGCCTTCGGGCAAAGTCAACAAATTGCTCGGCATGAAAGACAGCAAGGGTTACGCCTCGACCGCGCGTGATCTCTTCTGCGAGGGCCAGGCCGGCATGCAGGGCGTGGCCGTTGACCCCGATTTTTCCAAAAACCGGCAGATTTATGTCTATTCCACATCCGACAAGAGCGCATCCGGCAGCAACCGCCTGATGCGGATGAAGGTCAACAGCGGTTTCAGCGGCGTGTCCGGCAGGACCGACATCATTGACGATGTCCCGTACAAGCCGAAGGCGACCAATCACCCGTTCGGCGGGCCTGGCGCGCACAACGGAGGCCGTGTTCGTTTCGGGCCGGACGGGTATATCTACCTGACCACCGGCGACACGCACAACGGCAAGGTTCCGCAAAGCCCGACGCTGCTCGGCGGCAAAGTGCTGCGCGTTGACCGCGACGGCAAGGCGGCGTCCGGCAACAAGCCGCCGAAAGGCTACGACAAGCGCATCTACACCTACGGGCACCGCAATGTGCAGGGCATCGCCTTCCGCCCGGGTGACGGCACGCCGGTGGTGGCCGAGCACGGCCCCTGGCACTCCGATGAAATCACCGTGCTGAAGAACGGCGGCAACGCCGGCTGGGATCCGCGCCCCAATGTGGCCGGTCGCGGCGACTGCCCGAACGGCTACTGCGGCTACATGCCGAACCAGATGGAAGGCGTGAATCCGATGGAACGGGCAAAATACATGCCGATGACGGATCTCAAGACCTACCCGGACGCCATGCGCCCGGCCTGGGTCAACAAAGGGCTGTCGCAGGGCACCTCCAGCGCCGCGTTTCTGACCGGCAAGCAGTGGGGCGACTGGAATGGCCGTCTCGCCGTCGGAATCCTCGGAATCGGTTTCGGCGGGACGCCGGTCGGCCACCGCATTGATGTGATTGAACTCTCCAAAGACGGCATGTCCGCGGGCGAAGTCATCCCGATGTCGCTGCCGATGGCATCGGGCCGCTTCCGGTCGGTGGTGCAGGGGCCGGACGGCAGCCTCTACGCAGCCGTGGATGAAGGCGCAATCTTCAAACTGACGCCCAGGAGTTAATCAACCCGGCTCTGCCGCGCCGCCCGGCGGTGCGGCAGGGTCTTGCGCCTGTTCAATCATCAATGAAAGCGTTGGCATTTTCCGCCGCCGTTCTTGTGCTGATGCCCGTTGCGGCGTCAGCGCAGGAGACGGGCGCCGACACCGTGGCGAAGGTTTATGCGGAGGTGTGCTCCAAGTGTCACGGCCCGACCGCGCGGGGAATGGCGAGTTTCCCGCGGCTTTCGGACAAGGAGAAGGCGTATCTCGCCGACCGGCTCAGGCGATACCGCGCCGGAGAAATGGTCGGCCCCAATACCCCCCTGATGATGCCGCACGCGGTCAACCTGACCGACGCCGAGATTGACGAACTGGCGGCCTATATTTCCACGGCTTTTGCAGGGAACTGAAGAACCGCCCTGGCTGGCCGGGGAGCGGCGATTCGTTGTGATTCAGCGCGCCGCCTGACACCGGCGCCGCACCCCGGCAATGCCTGCCGGTTTTGTACATGTCAAAGGCGCCGCCCCGCACGGGCGGCGCCTTTTTTTGTCGCCGGCGCCGGCGCCCCGCTCAGTTGAAGTGGCGCGCGAGGCTGCCGAGGCCCGCCTCATAGACGCCGGCCATCGTCTCGACGGCTTTTTCGTCCGGCGCGTCCTTGGCGTCGAAAGTGCCCGACCAGGTCACCGTGGCCTTGCCGCCCGGCGCGCCTTTGACGGCAACGACCGACTCGTAGTTTTTCACCGGCAGCGGCCCGCCGGTAATCCGGTAGGTGTAACTCTTGTCGTAGTCGCTGTGTTTGACCAGCACCTCAGTCACTTCGGCGCCGTCGGCCAGCGTCAGCACGCGCACCGCGCCTTCCTTGTTGTGTTGCCCCTTCTTGAGGGTGCTCATGACGACGACGGGGTGCCAGACATCAAGATGGTTGAAGTGGCCGATCATCTTCCAGGCCGTTTCCGGCGATGCATTGACCGTCGTCTGTTTCTCGACGCTGAGTTTTCCGCCGGCCTGCGCGGACGGCGCCGCAAGGCACAAGGCCGCGGCCAGTGCGATGCCGGTTGCGATTCCGGAAAAGGGCGATTTTGTGCAAAGTGTGTTTTTCATGTTTTCTCCCAGTATTGATTTTGGTATAGGAGAGGGTAATATAGCGCATTTCCACGCCGCTCTTTCCCGAATATTGACTTTGACGGGGGTGGCATTCGGCACATTTTTACACCCCGAAAACCTCAAGGAGTCCCGACATGCAAGCATTGCACCACGGCGGGCACGGTTGCAAAACCGCCGCCGCCGCTGCCGCGCTTCTCTGCGTTCTGACAGGCGTTCCCGCGCCGGTGCAGGGCGCGGAGGCCGAGAAAATCATCGTCATCGGCACCACGCCGGTGCGCCAGGACGACCTCGACGCGGGCGACTTTCCGGGGCGCATCCAGAGCGCCGGCAGCAAGGAACTCGGCGCCAGCGTCAGCGCCGACATTTCCGGCTACCTGAACCGCTATTTCGGCGGCGTGCACATCAACTCGGCGCAGGGCAATCCGCTGCAGGTGGATTTGTACTACCGCGGCTTCGCCGCATCGCCGCTGCTCGGCCTGCCGATGGGCATGGCGGTGTACCAGAACGGCGTGCGCCTGAACGAACCGCTCGGCGACACCGTGAACTGGGATCTGGTGCCGATGAACGCCGTCGCCGGCCTCAGCCTGCTGAGCGGCTCCAACCCGCTTTACGGCCTCAACACACTGGGCGGCGCAATCGTGATTGAGATGAAGAACGGCTTTACCCATCCGGGGCACGCGGTCGAGGCCGAGGGCGGCTCGTATGAGCGCTTCATCGGCAACTTCGAGAGCGGCGGCAACAACGGCGAGTTCGCCTGGTATGTCAACGCGCAGCGCTTCTACGAGGGCGGCTGGCGCGACTTGTCGAAGTCGTGGGCCGAGAACCTCTACGCGAGTTTCGACTGGCGCGGCGACGGAGCGACGCTCGGGCTGAACTACCACCGCGGACGCTCCGACCTGAAGGGCAACGGCCTGCTGCCGGCGGGCCTGCTCGACGGCGAGCGCGATGCGATTTTCACGGCGCCCGACATCACCGAGAACGATATGTACCTGTGGGCGCTCCGGGGCGACTATCAAATCGGCGACGATGTGCGCCTGTCGGGCAACCTCTATTACCGCGACAACGCCACCGACTCGTTCAACGGCGACGGCGCCGAAGAGGAACTGATTGATCCCGCCGACCCGATGGACCGGGTGCAGGCGTGCGAGGACATCTCATGCGACGCGGTCAACAACATCAGCGAACGCAGCCAGCGCGCGCACGGCGGCGTGCTGGAACTGGACTTCCCGCTCGACTGGTTCGGCCTTCAGCACGACCTCAACGCCGGCATGGGCTATTACGAGGGCCGCAGCACCTTCGACTCGCGCGTGCAATACGCCACACTCGACCCGAACACGCGCTCAACGCGCGGGCCGCGATCCGTCGCCGGCGCCTTCAGCGACGACGACGATGACATCACCGATGTCAAGACGCGCGTCAAGCGCACCTATCTGTATCTCGGCGACAGCATCTCCGTCGGTGACGCCTGGACGGTCAACCTGGCCGGCTTCTACCACGACAGCGAAATCCGGCTGACCGACCGCACCGGCGACCAGCCCGAACTGAACGGCAGCCACGACTACGACAACTTCAACTGGAGCACCGGCGCCGTCTGGCACTGGCGTTCCGACACCGACTTCTACGGCAGTTACAGCGAATCAAGCCGCCTGCCGACGCCGATAGAACTCGCGTGCAGCGAGGAGATTCTGGCCGCACGGGCCGCTTCCGGCGGCGGCGACGAAGTGGAGTGCCGCCTGCCCAATGCGTTCCTCGCCGACCCGCCGCTTGACGAGGTCATCTCGGAGACCTTCGAGTTCGGCGTGCGCGGCGCCGCCGCCAACGGCTGGCTGTGGTCGCTGGGCGCGTTCCACACCGAGAACAACGACGACATCATCTGGCAGACAACGGGCCGCGCCCACGGCGCATTCCGCAATGTGGACAAGACCCGGCGGGTCGGCCTTGAGGCGTCGCTTGCGGGCGACTACGGGCGGCTCGATTGGAGACTGAACTACACCTGGCTTGAGGCGACATTCGAGGACGACTTCGAGGCGCTGGTCAGCGAGGACTACGCGGCCCTCGGCGCCACGGTGCGCGAGGTGTGCCCGAACCGCGGCACCGGATGCGCCGCCGCCGACATGGTGGAGGTCGCCAGTGTCGGCAAGGGCGACGACATTCCCGGCATTCCGCAGCATCTGTTCAAGGCCGCCGCGGATTACGCGTTCACCGACCGGTTTTCGATGGGAGTGGACATGATCGCGGTTTCCGACAGCCATCTGCGCGGCGACGAGTCCAACCAGTTGGACGAGGTCAGCGGCTACGCCGTGTTCAACGCGCGCGCCAACTACCGCGCCGGCGGTTTCGAGGCGTTTGTGCTGGTTGAGAACCTGTTCGACCGCGACTACGAGAACTTCGGCCTGATCGGCGAGGAGCCGGAACTCGGCAGGGAAGTGGGCGGCGACCCGTCGGTGCTGGAACTCGACGACGAAAGAGCGCTCTACTACGCCCCCGGCGCCCCGTTGTCGGTGTGGGGCGGCGTGCGCTGGCGCTTCTGACGCCGCGCCGCGCCGCGCGGCGGTTGCAATCCACCCCGGCGCCCGTTATAATCGCCGTTTCCGACAAACCAGACTGTGAGATTTGCAGCCATGATGAAAGTACCGCTGGAAAACATGATCTCGCCGATCATCTTTTTCGCCATATTGGGTTTTCTGGATTACCTGATTGCCACCGCGCGCTGAGCTGCGCGACAACCGGTTTGCCTGGCGGCCATAGAGTGCTGGTACCACCCGATCCCATTCCGAACTCGGAAGTGAAACGGCGCATCGCCGATGGTAGTACGGGGCCTCCCCGTGTGAGAGTAGGACACCGCCAGGCATTGTTTTTGCGCGCGCGCGATGGATTTTGACCTTGAATTTTTTCTGGTGCTCGGGACGCTGGTCACCGGGCTGGTCGCGCTCGCCGCGCGCCTGTCCGCCAGGCGCACGCAGGACGAAGACAAGGCGGCGGAAAAGCCGGCCCGCTTCGGCTGGGCCGTGGACGGCGCGCGGTCTTTCTTTCCGATTCTGCTGATTGTCCTTCTGCTGCGAAGTTTCGTCGTCGAGCCGTTCCGGATTCCGTCCGGCTCGATGCTGCCGACGCTGGAAATCGGCGACTTCATACTCGTCAACAAATACACCTACGGCCTGAAACTGCCGGTTTTGCACGACACCATCGTTCCCGTCGGCGCGCCGCGCACCGGTGATGTCGCCGTGTTCCGCTACCCGCGCGACGCCAGCCAGGACTACATCAAGCGCATCGTCGGCGTGCCCGGCGACCACATCATCTACCGCGACAAGCAACTCCAGATTAACGGCGAGGTCATCGGGCAGGCCGAACGGGAGGACCTCGGCGTGTTTTCGGAGATGCTGCCGATTGAGATGCAGCGCAGGAGCGAATCGCTGCCGGGCGCCGGCCACGACATTCTGCTGGCGCCGTCGGTCAGCCAGCCGATGGGGCAGTGGCGCGTGCCGCCCGGCCACTATTTCGTCATGGGCGACAACCGCGACAACAGCAACGACAGCCGCGCCTGGGGATTTGTTCCGGAGGCCAACCTCGTCGGCAGGGCGTTCCTGATCTGGATGCACTGGGACTACGGCGCGGGCCGTTTTGATCTCTCGCGCATCGGCACGGTCATCCGCTAAATGCCGGCGCTCGAAGATCTGCTGAAACCGGGTTTTCTCGACCAGCCGCTGTTCCGGCGGGCCGTCACGCACCGCAGCGCCGGCAGCGGCCACAACGAACGCCTTGAATTTCTCGGCGACGCGGTGCTGCAACTGGTCATCACCGAGACGCTCTACGAACGCTTCCCCGAAGCCGACGAGGGCGCCCTCAGCAAACTGCGCGCGCACCTCGTGCGCCGCGAGACGCTGTCGGCCATCGCGCGCCGGTGGCGCCTTGGCGACAATCTGGTGCTGGGGCCGGGCGAGGTCAAGAGCGGCGGCGGCGCGCGCGAGTCCATTCTTGCCGATGCGTTCGAGGCCGTCGTCGGCGCGCTGTATCTGTGCGAGGGCCTGCGCGCCGCGCGCGGTTTCATCGCCGCCGTCTTCGGCGAGCGGCTGTCGTCGCCGGCGCCCGCCGGGCGCTTGCAGGACGCCAAAAGCCAGCTGCAGGAATACGCGCAATCGCGCGGCGCGCAACTGCCGGTGTATCAGGTCATCGCGCAAGACACGCGCGGCGGCGACCGCTTCTTCCGCGTCGCGTGCACGCTGCCGGGCCTCGGCGTCGAGGCGCGCGGCGAGGGCGCGTCCAAGCGCAAGGCCGAACAAAACGCCGCCGAATCCGCGCTGCGGTGGATTGCCGATGACCGCCATGGCGAGGCCGATCATCGCTGCGGCGATGCCGATGACCGCGACGGCGATTGATTGCGCGCCGACGCGCTGCGGCGCCGTCGCCCTCGTCGGCAAGCCCAACGCCGGCAAGTCCACGCTGTTCAACCGCCTGGTCGGGCGGCGCCTGTCGCCGGTTACGCACAAACCGCAGACGACGCGGCGCAATGTGCGCGGCATCCTGACCGGCGACGACTTTCAGATCATCTTCATTGACACGCCGGGGCTGTACCGCGGCGGCCACGGCGTGATGGACCGCGTGCTGAACAGAAACGCGCGCAACGCGCTGTCGGAAGTGGACCTGGTGGCGCTGGTCACGCCGGCGCTGCGGTGGAGCCGCGGCGACGAGGCGGTGCTCGGGCTGGCGCGCGAATCGGGCCGCGCCGTGGTGCTGGTGCTCAGCAAGGTGGACCTGGTGAAGGAAAAGGGGCGGCTGCTGCCGGTGATGAAGGAATTCTCCGAACAACGCGGCTGCGCCCGGATTGTGCCGGTGTCGGCGCTGACCGGCGAGGGCGTCGCGCGCCTGACGGCGGAACTGGCCGAATCGCTGCCCGAGGCCGGCTTCCTGTTCCCGCGCGACTGCGACAGCGACCGCGGCCCGGGCTTCACCGCCTGCGAGTTGATACGCGGCAAGGTCATGGAAGTGCTGCACCAGGAACTGCCGTACAACACGCATGTCGCGCTCCGCTCGTTTGAGGACGGGCCGTCGCTGCTGCGCATCGCCGCGGTGCTGATGGTCGGCAAGCCCGGCCAGCGCGGCATCGTCATCGGCGCCGGCGGCGCGCGGCTGAAACAGATCGGAACGCTGGCGCGGCTGGAACTGGAGCGCGTCTTTGACAAGCGCGTGTTTCTGAAACTGTCGGTCGAGGTCAGGCCGCACTGGCAGCGCGACCCGGCCATCCTGCGCGAATACCTCGGATAGCGGGGGCAACGATATGCTCGTCTTTGAGGCCGAACCGGCGTTCGTCATCCACAAGCGCCCGTACCGCGACAACAGCAGTCTGGTGCAATTCCTGACGCCGTCGCACGGGCGCATCACCGTCGTCGCGCGGCTGTCGTCGAAACTGATCGGCAAGACGCTGCAACCCTTCATCCCGGCGCGCCTGACTTGCAGCGGGCGCGGCAGTCTGCTGAACCTGCGCCACTTTGAACCCGAGGGCGCCGGCCTGCTGGCCGACACCCGCCGCCGCATGGTCGGCATGTATGTCAACGAACTGGTCGCGCGGCTGACGCCGTCGGCCAGCCCGTCGCGGCGGCTGTTTGAACTCTACCGCGAGTGTCTGCAAGCGCTCGCCGCCGCCGCCGACGCATCGGCGGACGAGACCGAGCGCGCGCTGCGCCATTTTGAGTTGCGCCTGCTCGACCTGACCGGCAACGGCCTGCAACTGGAGCACGAACACGACACGCTGAAGCCCGTCGCCGCCGACGAGGACTACCATTACCGCCCCGGCGACGGCCCGGAACGCGCGCGCGCCGCCGCCGGGCGCGCGGTGTACCGCGGCGAAACGCTGATTGCGCTGCGCGGCGAGCCGCGCCAGTGGCGCCGCGAAATCCTGCCCGAAAGCAAACGCCTGCTGCGCGCGGTGATTGACCACCACCTGCACGGCAACCTCCAGGCGCGGCGGATATTCGATTACCTGAAGCACCTGGCGTGAGCGGCGCAAACGATGAAAGAGTTCACGACGACCCTCGGCGTCAACATTGACCATGTGGCGACGCTGCGCCAGGCGCGGCGCACGCCGTACCCCGATTTTGGCGGCGCCATCGAGGCCGTCGAACGCGCCGGCGCCGACGGTGTGACGATGCACCTGCGCGAAGACCGCCGCCATGTTCAGGACGCCGATGTCCATGCCGCGCGCGAAAAGATCACGACCCACCTGAACCTGGAGATGGCGCCGACGCGCGAGATGCTCGCCATCGCGCTCGATGTCCGGCCCGACTACTGCTGCCTGGTGCCGGAGAAGCGCGAGGAACTGACGACCGAGGGCGGGCTGGATGTGGCCGCGCACGCCGGCAGAATCGGCGAAGTCTGCGCGGCGTTGGCCGAGGCCGGCATTCTTGTGTCGCTGTTCATCGAGCCTGCGCCCGAAGTCATTGACCGCGCCGCCGCGCTCGGCGCGCCCATCGTCGAGTTGCACACCGGCGAATATGCGCTGGCCGGCGGCGACGAGCGGCGGCGGCAGTTGCGCCGCATCGAGCAGGCCGCCGCCCACGCCGCGCGCGCCGGATTGCAGCCCAACGCCGGCCACGGCCTGCACCGCGGCAATGTGCGCGCGGTCGCCGCCATCGCCGCCGTCGCCGAACTGAACATCGGCCACTCGATTGTCGCCGACGCCGTCTTTGTCGGCCTGGAGGAGGCGGTGCGCCGGATGCGCGCCGCGATGCGGGGTGAATGACGGATGATATACGGCGTCGGCATTGACATCGTCGAGGTCGAGCGGGTGCGGCGTGTGCTGCGCCGCCACCCGTCGCGCTTCCCGGCGAAGGTGCTGCATCCGCGCGAGCGCGCGCTCTACGACGGGCAGCGCGACCCGGCGGCTTTCCTCGCGCGCCAGTTCGCGCTGAAAGAGGCCGTCGCCAAGGCATTGGGGCGCGGTTTCTCGTGCGGCCTGCACCCGTCGCGCATTCTCGTCGGGCGCGACGGCGCGGGCCGCCCGTATGCGGTGCTGCCGCCCGGCTTTGACGCACACACGGTCGCCGTCAGCGTCTCGGCGGAACGGCGCTACGCCGTCGCCCACGCCACCGCCTTTGACGCCGCCGGCGCCGGTTGACCCGCCGCGACGCAAGCGCCATTATTACCCCGATGAACGATTCACCCGCCACCGCCGCCCCGACCATCGCCGACTGCATCGGCAACACGCCGCTGGTGCGCTTGCAGCGCATGGCCGCCGGCACCGGCAGCGAGGTGCTGGTTAAACTCGAGGGCGACAACCCGGCGGGTTCGGTCAAGGACCGCCCGGCGTTCAACATGATCGCCGCCGCCGAACGCCGTGGCGACATCCGCCCGGGCGACACGCTGATCGAGGCGACCAGCGGCAACACCGGCATCGCGCTGGCGATGGCCGCCGCCATCAAGGGCTACCGGATGATTCTGATTATGCCGGAGAACATGAGCGAGGAACGGCGCGCCTGCATGAAGGCGTACGGCGCCGAGATTATCCTCGTGCCGGAAGAGGCCAGCATGGAGGGCGCGCGCGACCTCGCCGCCGAAATGGGGCGCGACGGCAAGGGCCTGGTGCTCGACCAGTTCGCCAACCCCGACAACCCGCTGTCGCACTACCGCGGCACCGGGCCCGAGATCTGGCGCGACAGCGGCGGCGGCCTGACGCACTTTGTCAGTTCAATGGGCACCACCGGCACCATCGTCGGCGTCTCGCGCTTCCTGAAGGAGAAGAACCCGGCGGTGGAAATCGTCGGCGTGCAGCCGGAGGAAGGCTCGAAAATTCCCGGCATCCGCGCGTGGCCGCCGGCCTACCTGCCGAAGATATACGACGCATCGTGCGTGCACCGCATGCTGGAGGTGTCGCGCGACGCCGCCGAGGATGTCATGCGCCGGATGGCGGCGGAAGAGGGGATCTTCTGCGGCATCTCGTCGGGCGGCTGCGTGCACGCCGCGCTGCGCGTCGCGCGCGAGGAGCGCGGGCGCGTCGTCGTCGCCATCGTCTGCGACCGCGGCGACCGCTACATCTCGACGGGGGTTTTTCCGGCGTGAAAGTGCTGGTGTACGACATCGAGACGGTGCCGGACACGCAGTCGGGGCGGCGCCTGCTGGGCCTCGGCGACGACCTGCCCGACGCCGACATCGTGCGCGCGCTGGAGCAGATTCAGTTCCAGAAGAACGGCAGAACCTTCCTGCCGCACCACCTGCACCGCATCGTCTCGATTTCGCTGCTGCTGGAGTCCGCGGCGGAGGAAGAGCCGACGCTGTGGTCGCTCGACGGCGACGAGACCGAGATACTGGAGCGCTTTTTCACCGGCATAGATCAGTACGCGCCGCAACTCGTCAGCTGGAACGGCGCGCACTTTGACTTGCCGGTCATCCACTACCGTTCGCTGCTGCACGGCATCGTCGCGCCGCGCTACTGGGAGACCGGCGACGAAGACCGCGAGTTTCGCTACAACAACTACCTCAACCGCTACCACTGGCGCCACCTCGACCTGATGGATGTGCTGTCGCTGTACGACTTCCACGCCGCCGCCTCGCTCGACAACATCTCCAAACTGATCGGCGCGCCCGGCAAGCAGGGCATGGACGGCGGCCAGGTGTGGGAGGCGTTTCAGGCCGGCGAGCGCGAGCGCATCAGCAACTACTGCGAGACCGATGTGCTGAACACCTACCTGGTGTTTCTGCGTTTTGAGTTGATGCGCGGGCGCATCGGCAGGGCCGCCTGCGACGACCGCTGCCGGCGGCTGCGCGAGATGCTGGAAGCCTCCGGCAAACCGCACCTGGAAGAGTTTGCCGCGTCAATGCAGCAGTAGTTTCTCGGCCAGGCGCAGGTAGATGTCGGCCAGCACGCCGAGGTCGGCGGCGGCGACATGCTCGTCCACCTGGTGGATGCTCGCGTTGACCGGGCCGAGTTCTATCGTCTGAATGCCGTGCGGCGCGATGAAGCGCGCGTCCGATGTGCCGCCGCCGGTGGACAGCCGCGGCTCGCGCCCGGTCACCTCGCGCACCGCCTCGCGCGACGCCGCCAGCAATTCGCCGTGCGCGGTGATGAACGGCAGGCCCGACAGCCGCCATTCAATCCGGCAGTCAAGGCCCTCGGCCTCGATCATCGCGGCTACGCGCCGCTTCAATTCGTCCTCGCCGGTCTCGGGCGAGAAGCGGAAGTTGAAGTTGATGCGGATGTCGCCGGGAATGACATTGTCGGCGCCGGCGCCGGCGCGCACCGCCGACACCTGGAAGGTGGTCGGCGGGAAATCGCGGTTGCCCCCGTCCCATTGCTGCGCGCACAGTTTCGCGAGCAGCGGCGCGGCCAGATGTATCGGGTTGCGCGCAAGGTGCGGGTAGGCGACATGCCCCTGTTTGCCGCGTATCGTCAGACTCGCCGACAGCGAGCCGCGGCGCCCGTGCTTGATGGTGTCGCCAAGATGTTCCTCGCTCGACGGCTCGCCGACGACGCACCACGCGATGCGCTCGCCGCGCGCCAGCAGCGTGTCCATGACATGGCGCGTGCCGTCGCGGCCCGCGCCTTCCTCGTCGCTGGTCAGCAGCAGCGCGATGGAGCCGCGGTGGCGCGGGTGCGCCTCGGCGAAGCGCCGGCACGCGCACACCATCGCCGCGAGGCCGCCCTTCATGTCGGCGCTGCCGCGCCCGTAGAGCAGGCCGCCGTCCTCGGTGGCGTCGAACGGCGGGTGTTTCCATCCCGCGCCGTCGCCCGCCGGCACGACATCGGTGTGGCCGGCGAAGACCAGCAGCGGCGCCGCGCCGCCGCGCCGCATCCATGAATTGACGACCTCGCCGCAGTCCATCGCCTCGCGCCCGAAGCCGCAGCCCGCGAGGCGCTCGTGTATCAGCCGCTGGCAGCCGGCGTCGTCCGGTGTCACCGACGGGCGGCGTATCAACTCCTTTGCGAGATGCAGCGTCTCGTCAGTCAAGGTCGCGCAACAGTCGGTTGATTTCTATCTTGCCGCGGGTTTTCTCGTCCACCTGCTTGACGATGACGGCGCAGTAGAGGCTGTGACTGCCGTCCGCCGCCGGCAGACTGCCGGAGACGACGACCGCGCCCGCCGGGATGCGCCCGTAGGTGGTCTCGCCGGTCATGCGGTTGTAGATGCGCGTGCTGCGCCCGATATAGACGCCCATCGAGACGACGGCGCCGCGCTCGACGATGACGCCCTCGACGATTTCCGAGCGCGCGCCGATAAAGCAGTCGTCCTCGATGATGGTCGGCGCCGCCTGCAACGGCTCGAGCACGCCGCCGATGCCGACGCCGCCGGAGAGGTGCACATTCCTGCCGATTTGCGCGCACGAGCCGACGGTCGCCCAGGTGTCCACCATCGTCGCGCTGTCCACATAGGCGCCGACATTGATGTAGCACGGCATCATGACGACGCCCGGCGCCTGGTATGAACCGTAGCGCGCAATCGCCGACGGCACGATGCGCACGCCGTTTCTCTCAAGGTCGCGCTCGCCGCTGTCGGCGTGCTTGAGGCGCACCTTGTCGTAGAAGCGCGTGTAGCCGGCGTCCACCATGCGGTTTTCGCGCAGCCGGAACGACAGCAGCACCGCCTTCTTCAGCCACTGGTTGACATGCCATTCGCCGCCGGTTTTCTCGGCGACGCGCAAACTGCCGTCGTCAAGCCCTGCAAGGCACTGCTCGACCGCCCGCCGCACCTCCGGCGGCGCCGTCGGGGGCGTGAGTTGCGCGCGCTGTTCAAACGCGCGCTCGATGATTTCGGCCAGTTCATCCATCGCTTTGTCCATCGTTCGTTGATTGGTTTTGTTGTCCGCCGCCGCGGACGGGCGCTACTTTACCGCATTTGCCGCCGCCATGCGCCGCCGCCGCGTTCACAACGCCTCGTCCGTGCGCCGCGTCAGCACCTCGTGGCCGGTTTCGGTTACCAGGATGGTGTGCTCCCACTGCGCCGACAGCGAATGGTCGCAGGTGACGACGGTCCAGCCGTCGGGCAGCAGGCGCACATGGCGCTTGCCGGCGTTCAGCATCGGCTCGATGGTGAAGGTCATGCCCGGCGCCAGTTCCTCGCCGGTGCCGGGCCTGCCGTAATGCAGCACCTGCGGCTCCTCGTGAAACTCCAGGCCGATGCCGTGGCCGCAATACTCGCGCACGATGCTGTAATGGCGGTGCTCGGCGAAGCGCTGAATGGCGTAACCGACATCGCCCAGCCGGGCGCCGGGTTTGACCTCTTCAATGCCGCGCTGCATCGCCTCGCGCGCGGCCTCGACCAGGCGCCGCGCCTGCACGCCCGCCTTGCCGGCCACGAACATGCGGCTGGTGTCGCCGTGGTAGCCGTCCTTGATGACGGTGACATCCACATTGATGATGTCGCCGTTCTTCAGCCGCCGCGGGCCGGGAATGCCGTGGCAGACCTGGTGGTTGACCGAGGTGCAGACGGATTTCGGAAAGCCCCTGTAATTCAGCGGCGCCGGCACGCAGCCGAGTTCGCCGACGATGTAGTCGTGGCAGATGCGGTTGATGGCGTCGGTCGTCACGCCGGGCGCGATGTGGGTCTCGATCATTTCGAGCACCTGCGCGGCCAGCCGCCCGGCCACGCGCATTTTGCCGATTGCTTCGGGCGATTTGATGTCAGCCATTGTCCCGGAAACGGAGTGAACCGCCAGTTTATCACACCGCCGCGCCCGCGGGCGGCGGGCGCGGCGGTGCTTGCCTTGCGCGGCGTCTTGCGGTTATAATGCCGCGTTTCGGAGGAACCTTATACATGCAGACATGGAAACGCGGGACATGCCCGAAGTAACCGTGCGCCAGTTGTTCGAGGCGGGCGTTCATTTCGGGCACCGGCCCTGCTTCTGGAACCCCAAACTCGCCCCCTACATCTACGGCGAGCACAACGGCGTTCACATCATTGATCTTGACAAGACCCTGCCGCTTCTGAAAGAGGCGCTTAATTTCGTGTCCTCGCTCGCGGCCAACGGCGGCACCATCCTGTTCGTCGGCACCAAAAAGGCCGCGTCGCGCACCATCCGGGAGAACGCCGAACGCTGCGACATGCCGTATGTGGACCACCACTGGCTCGGCGGCGCGCTGACGAATTTCAAGACGGTGCGCCGTTCCATCATCCGCTACGGCGAGATGAAGGCGCTGGTCGAGAACGGCAAACTCGAGTCGCTGCGCAAGAAAGAGGCGCAGCGTGTGCGCCGCAAACTGCAGAAACTGAGCCGCAGTTTCGAGGGCATCAGAAACCTCGAGCGCATGCCCGACGCGATG
This sequence comes from Gammaproteobacteria bacterium, assembly GCA_028817225.1. Taxonomy (NCBI): domain Bacteria; kingdom Pseudomonadati; phylum Pseudomonadota; class Gammaproteobacteria; species Gammaproteobacteria bacterium. Next base: position 69,704 of record JAPPQC010000026.1, read on the forward strand.
TTCATCGTGGATGTCGGCTACGAGGAGATTGCGGTGAAAGAGGCCGCCAAACTGGGGATACCGGTCGTCGCCATTGTGGATACCAACGGCTCGACCGACCATGTGGACTATGTCGTGCCGGCCAACGACGACGCCATCCGCTCGGTGCAGTTGTATGCGACGCTCGTCGCCGACACGATACTCGAGAGCGTGGACGAGGCGAAAAAGAAAACGCAGGACGACAGCCCGTATGTAGAGGTCGCCTCCGACGAGGCGTTTTGAGCGCCGGCGCGGGCGTCCGGGGCGGAAAGACAATGCAGATTACCGCGGCCATGGTCAAGGCGCTGCGCGAGAAGACCGGCGTCGGCATGATGGAGTGCAAGAAATTCCTGGCCGAGGCCGGCGGCGACATGGAGCGCGCCGTTGAACTGCTGCGAAAGTCGGGGCAGGCGAGGGCCGACCGCAAGGGCGGGCGCGCGGCGGCGGAAGGCGTGGTGCTGATGGAGACCGGCGACGACGGCGCCGTCGTCATGCTCGAGGCCAACTGCGAGACCGACTTTGTCGCCAAAGACGCGCAATTCACCGGTTTCTGCAGAAAAGCCGCGCGCGCCGCGCTGGAAAACGCGCCCGCCGACATCGAGGCGCTGGCGCAACTCGACATCGGCGGCGCCACCGTCGAGGCGGCGCGGCTTGAACTGGTCTCGCGCATCGGCGAGAACATCCAGTTGCGGCGCTTCCTGCGCGTGACGCCTGCGGGCGAGCGCTGCGGCGCCTATCTGCACGGCACGCGCATCGGCGTTGTTGTCGAGATGGACGGCGGCGACGACGGCCTGGCGCGCGATGTCGCGATGCACATCGCCGCGAGCCGCCCGCTGTGCCTGTCCGAGGACGACGCCCCGGCGGGCGCGCTGGAGCGCGAACGCGAGATTCTGACGGCGCAGGCCGGGCAGACCGGCAAGCCCGCCGACATCGTCGCCCGCATCGTCGAGGGGCGCCTGCAGAAATACCTGCAGGAGATTGCGCTGCTGAAACAGCCGTTTGTCAAGGACGAAGACCAGTCGGTCGGCCAGTTGCTGAAGCGGCATTCGGCCACGGTGCGCGGCTTTCACCGCTACGAGGTCGGCGAGGGTATCGAGAAGAAGAAGGAGAACTTCGCCGAAGAGGTCATGGCCCAGGCCCGGAGCGGCTGACGCGCGGTGCGGTGTCCAATCTTCGCATTCTTCTGAAGTTGAGCGGCGAGGCGCTGACGAGGGGGCGCTCGCGCGGCATTGACATCGAGGCGGTCGAGCGCCTCGTCGGCGAAATCAGGGCGGTGCGCGCCGCCGGCGTGGAAATCGCCATCGTCATCGGCGGCGGCAACATCGTTCGCGGCGGCGACTTCGCCGCCACCGGCATGGACCGCGTCGCCGCCGACCAGATGGGCATGCTGGCGACCGTCATCAACGCGCTGGCGCTGCAACAGGCGCTGGAACGCCAGGACATTCACACGCGGGTCATGTCCGCGGTCGAGATTAAGCAGGTGTGCGAGAGTTACATCCGCCGCCGCGCGGTGCGCCACCTGGAGAAGGGGCGCGTCGTTGTTTTCGCCGCCGGTACCGGCAACCCGTTCTTCACGACCGACTCGGCGGCGAGTCTGCGCGCGGTCGAGATCGGCGCCGGCCTGCTGCTGAAGGCGACCAAGGTGGACGGCGTCTATGACGCCGACCCCGGCGACAAGCCCGGCGCCGAACGCTACGAGCGCCTGACCTACGACAAGGTGCTGCAAGACCGTCTGGAATTCATGGACGCCACCGCCATTGTCATGTGCCGCGACCACCGGATTCCGATTCGCATTTTCAACATGAACGAGCCGGGCGCCCTCGGCAGAATCGTCGGCGGCGAGCCTGTCGGCACGCTGGTCGCGGGGCGCGGGGCGGAGGACGCGCAATGATCGAGGAAATCAAAAGCCAGGCGGGCGAGCGGATGAAGAAAAGCGTCGAGGTGCTGCGCTCGGAACTCGCCAGGATACGCACCGGGCGCGCGCACTCGAGTCTGCTCGACCACATCACGGTGGAGTACTACGGCAGCGAGGCGCCGCTCAACCAGGTTTCCAACATCACCGTCGAGGACGCGAGGACGCTGGTCATCAATGTCTGGGAGAAGGACATGGTGAAGAAAATCGAGAAGGCGATTCTGGAGTCGGACCTGGGGCTGAACCCGGCGGTCAGGGGCGCCGTCGTGCATGTGCCGATGCCGCCGCTGACCGGCGAGCGGCGCAAGGAACTGGTGAAACTGGTGCGCCAGCAGGGCGAGAACGCGCGCGTCGCGGTGCGCAATGTGCGCCGCGACGCCAATCAGAAGATCAAGGAGAAAATCAAGGCGAAGGAACTCGGCAAGGACGACGAGAAGGCGGCGCACGACCTGGTCGAGAAAATGACCGCCGACTGCGTGCGCTCGATTGACGAAATTCTGGAAGAGAAAGAGAAAGAATTGACGGAGATGTGACCGCGCCCGTGTCGATTGAGAAAAAGCGGCCGCGGCATGTTGCCATCATCATGGACGGAAACGGCCGCTGGGCCGAGACCAGGCGCGAGGAAAGAATCCACGGCCACCGCAAGGGGCTTGACGGCGTGCGCATGGTCATCGAGACCAGCGTTGAGTACGGCATCGCGGCGCTGACGCTGTTCACTTTCAGCAGCGAGAACTGGCGCAGGCCGCGGCGCGAGGTTCGCGGCCTGATGGACCTTTTCGTGCGCGCGCTGCGCGACGAGGTGGACGAACTGGCCGGCAACGGCGTGCGCATCCGCTTTCTCGGCGACACCACGGCCTTCGGCCCGGTGCTGCGCGACGAAATCCGGCGCGCCGAGGAGCGCACCGCCCGCCTCGACCGCCTGCGCCTGAACATCGCCGCCAATTACGGGGGCCGCTGGCACATCGCCGACGCGGTCGAGCACCTGTTGCGCGAGCAGCCCGGCGCCGCGCCCGGCAACGACGAGATACAGGACTACATCAACCGCCGCCTCGCCGAATCCGGCGCCGGCGATGTGGATTTGCTGATACGCACCGGCGGCGAGTCGCGGCTCAGCAACTTCATGCTGTGGCAAAGCGCCTACGCCGAGTTGTATTTCACGCCGGTGCTGTGGCCCGAGTTCGACCGCGCGCAATATGACGGCGCGCTCGACTGGTTCGCGCGGCGGCAGCGGCGTTTTGGCGCGTTGACCGGGTAGTTTTCTGATGTTGTTGCAATGTCTGGGGGTTTGAGTCCATGCGAAGAGGCAGTCGCTGTCCGTGGCGATGATTTCATGGTGTCGTCGCAACGCCTGGGTGTTTACGCCCGTATGAAGAGGCCGTCGTTATCTGCGGCGGTGATTTCCTGATGTCGCCGCAACGCCTGAGAGTTTGCGCCGGGTTGGTGATGGCGGCGGTGGTGGCGCCGGCGGTGTGGTTTCTGCCGCGCGCGGCGCTGCTGGCCGCCGCCGCGCTGGTCGCCGTGCTGGCCGCCGTTGAGTGGGGGCGGCTGATTGGGCGCGGTGTTTCGCGCCGGCTTTATCCGCTGTTGTGTCTGGCGGTTATTGCGTGGCTGTGGTTTGCGCCGCCGCCGGCGCCGGAGCGCGTGTTGCTGTACGCCGCCGCCGGCTGGTGGGCGCTGGCGCTGGTGATGGTCAGCGCGTTCTCCGCCGGGTTTTGCGCGCGGCTCTGGTTTGTCTGGTTTCTGCGCGTTCACATCGTTGTCGCCGCCGTGGCTTTCTGGTACGCGGTCGGCGGTTTGCACTTGCTGCACCGCGGCTGGCTGTTGTACGCGATTGCGCTGACCGCCGCCTGCGACATCGCCGCGTATTACGCCGGGCGCCGTTTCGGTGCGCGCAAATTGTGCCCCGATTTGAGTCCGGGAAAAACCCGCGAGGGCGTGCTCGGCGCGCTCGCCGCGGCGTTTGTGATGGCGGCGGCGGTTTCGGCGGCGCTCGGAATGGAATGGCTGGACGCCGTTTATTTCGTCCTGCTGAGTCTTTTCATCTGCCTGGCCGGCGTCGTCGGCGACCTCGCCGCCAGCATGCCGAAACGCTGCGCCGGCGCCGACGACAGCGGCGGCCTGTTGCCCGGACACGGCGGCGTGCTCGACCGCGCCGACTCACTGCTGGCGGCGGCGCCGCTTTTCCTGCTGGGGTTGTCGTATCTGTGATGGGGCGCCGGGACGACATGTTCTTGCTGCTGCGGAAAGTGTGCAACTGCGTCGAGAGGCCGTGCTTGTGATGGGGCGCCGCGACGATATGCTTTCGCTGCCGCAGAAAGTGTGCGACGACGGCAAGAGGGCATGCCTGTGACAACGCATCACGACGACATGCCCCGGCACCGTATCACGCTGCTGGGCGCGACCGGAAGTATCGGCGCGAACACGCTCGATGTTGTGCGCGGCAACCGCGAAACCCTGCGGGTGTTCGCGTTGACGGCGCACCGCGACGCCGAACGCCTCGCGCAACTGTGCGCCGAGTTTGCGCCCGACTACGCCGTTGTCGCCGACGCCGGCAGTTTGCCGCAACTGCGGGAAAGCCTGCGCGCGCGGAAGGCGCGCACCCGCGCCGTCGCCGGCGAACAGGCGCTGGCCGAGGTCGCGTCCGACGCCGGTTGCGACACCGTGGTCGCCGGCATCGTCGGCGCCGCCGGCCTGCCGGCGACGCTGGCGGCGGCGCGCGCCGGCAAGCGCCTGCTGCTCGCCAACAAGGAGGCGCTGGTCGCCGCCGGCGGGTTCTTCATGCAAATCGCGCGCGACAACGGCGCGCAGTTGCTGCCGATAGACAGCGAGCACAACGCGGTCTTTCAGTGCCTCGCGCAGCCGCACGCCGC
>JAPPQC010000027.1:0-65000 GCA_028817225.1 Gammaproteobacteria bacterium
CGCCGGAACGGGCGCCTCATGGTACGCCGGCCTGTCATTCGGGCCGCCCGGCTGAGGGCGGCCCTTTCAACTCAACCAGTCATGCCCGGCAACGCCCAGAATCACACAACCGGGAAGAAAATGAGTTTGGCGAGTCCGGCAATTATGGTGATGAGTCCGACAACGATGGCGACCCCAAGCGTGCCCACAATCCATTTGATGGATTTTAAATCGCTTTCCATTACGCCCATGCGGGTTTCCACATTGCCGATTCGCTCCATTGCTTTGCCGTGCAGTTTGTCCATCTGCCCCATGGCTTCGCCGTGCAGTTTGTCCATCCGCTCCATGGCTTCGCCGTGCAGTTTGTGCATCTCTGCCTTGGTCGCCATGTGGTCCATGTGCGCTTGCATAACATCCATGCGCGCCATGGCTTCGCCGTGCAGTTTGTGCATCTCCGCCCTGGTTGCGTCTATCCGCCCCATGGCTTCCCCGTGCAGTTTGTGCATCTGCGCGACGGTTGCGTTCATATCCGCCTTGGTTGCCATCCTCTCCATGGCTTCCCCGTGCAGTTTGTGCATCTGCATAGTGGTTGCAGCCATCTGCTCCCTGGTTGCAAGATGATTCATGCGTTCCTGCAGAACCTCAAATTGCGGGTGCGGCGGCGTGACGGGCTCCACCTTTTCGGTGAGAGGCTCGACTTTGCGGTGCTGGCCGGGCAGCGGTTTCTTTTTTTGCGTCGTCATCATTGGATGTCCTCCAAACAAGGTTCAAGATTTATCGAGAACCCAATTTGGAGGAGTTTGCAAGGCTTGGCGCGCGCAAGCCGACAAGCGGTAGCATTTGGCCGACGAATGACCGTTGGGCGGCCCAGGCGCCGCCGCGCCACCGGATGCGAACAATTTGTCAATGCGCCGTTGTTCATGGATTCATTGTAAGCACATCACAGCGCCCCTGCACGGCCAAAAATCGCGCTTTCCGGCCAAAAAACAGCCAAGTGTATGAAGCGGCAATCAATCTCTTCTGACGAACGGCGTACGCGGGATGGAGGGGCAAAACACGGGGCACGGGGCAGGGCGGTCAGGCGGGCCGCGCCGCGCTCCTGCACCCCGCGCCCGCGCCCGCACCCCGCGCCGTGCCGCCATTTTTCGGCGTTGCGGCGGCCTTTGCGCGCCCGGAATCGCCTGTCGGGCGGCGGTTTTGCAATGGCGGCGGGGGCGGGATATAATTGCCCGCGCCCGGAACGGTCTCGTTGCACGGGGCGCCCGCGAGCAAGGCCGCGAAGGTTGCGGCGGGAAACGCGAGATTCGTTATAACAAACAGGGCTGAATGAAAATGAGAAATCATTGCATTGACATCTTTGCCGACCGGCGAGGCGCTCAGGCGCTGGCCGGGCGCACCGCCGCCGCCGGGCGCGGAGCCAACTCCGCCGTCAGCAAGATGATTCATGCGCCGGCAAGATTCGCCGTTGCCACCGCCGCCGCGTTTTGTCTTTATCTGCTGGCGCCGCAGGCGGCCAATGCACAGGCTTATTCCTGCTCCCACATGGTGACCGCCGGCACCGTCAGCATCTGCATCTCCGGCGACAACGGCGACCGGCGCACCGCCAGCACCGGCCTGCAACTGGCCGAGGGCGACAATGCCGTCGTCTCGGTTCGCGCCCACGGCCTGACAGCCGGCAGTTTGAGCGTAACCCTGAATCTCGGCGGCGGCGGCAGTTCAAGCACCGATATCCGGCGCTCCGCCGGCCTTGTCTTTAACCTGACTGTGGCTGACCCGGAGGTCCTCAGGAGCTTCTTCATTGAGGATGACGCGAACATGGAGTCCGATGAGACCGCCTTTTTCAGCATTACGGACGCCAACATCGTGGAAACAAGCACCACTCCCCCCTCTTTCTCTCGCGGCACGCCAAACAGCGTAAACTTCGGCATCATTTCCAACGACGCCCGCACCATCACCGTCACCGGCCCGGCCACCATCACCGAGACCAACAGCAATGTCCAGAGCAGCGACTACACCATCACCCGCGCCGGCACCGCCTTCGGCGCCGCCACCGATGTTAACTGGAGGGTAATCCACGGCACCACCACCGACGCCGACTTCAGCGCAACCAACGGCACGGTCAGTTTCGCCGCAGGCGACGCCACCAAGGCATTCCAGCTCACCGTCATCGGCGATGGCACATTGGAAAGTGATGAAACTTTCACTGTCCAGGTCAGCGTGGCCGACCCTCTCGGTGACGGCGGCACCAATTACGGCGCCGCCGCCGCCACCACCATCAACGACGACGACGGCTACACCCTTGCACCGGCCGGCCTGACTCCCGTCGGCTTTGGCATTGACGAGGGCGCGGTTGCAGCCAGCCGCACCCTCGCCGTCCGCTACACCGCCGACGACGGCAGCACCGCGTTGCGAGCACCGGCCACCATCACCCTCGAACTCACCGGCGAGGCGCAAGGCCACCTCAATACCGCCACCAGCGGCTATCCGTCGGGCCTGCTGTCCGAGCGTGCCGCCACCGTGGCCGATGATTTCGCCTCCGCCAGCGTCACCTGCACCATCCCGATGGGCACCGCCCACAATGCCATCGCCGAGTGCGTCCTGCCGGCCGTCACCGACGACACCCTGTCCGAGCGCGTGGAGCATTTCAGCGTGGCCCTGTCCGGCGGGCCGACCGGCGTGCAATACGGCGCCAAGCAGTTCCACTTCATCCGCGCCTCCGACCCCATCCGGATGCGCGTGGACCAGGCCTCGTACACCGCCGGGGAGGGCACCGCCACCACCGTGCGCATACACTTCGACGGCACGGCTGCCGGCACCACCGTTCCCTCCGGCCTCACCCAGTTCCGCATGCTGTTTGACAACGGCCCCGACAACCTCGGCGCCGCCACCCTCTCCGAGAACTACCGGCTGGAGTCGCCGCCCTTAGCCGACGGCCTCGTCCTGCTCGGCGCTATGCCGGTGTGGGAGCGCACGAACAAATACTACGATGTTGAAACCTGCATCATCTTGGCGAGCTGCGGCAGCGTGGAAGACACCACCGCCGAGGTGGATGATGTGCAGACCTGGCAGTTGCGCGGTTTCCACGATGTGCCGGTGAGTTGGGAGATAACCGGCGGCGACAGCGACAACGACGGCACCTTCCAGATTACCTTCATTGACGACGACCCCACCGAATGGACGGTGCGCGCGCGCGGCGGCGGCATCGCCACCGAGGATGTGAACGAGGACGCCGCGGCCATCGCTTTGCCCACCACTCCCGACACCGGCAGCGACCACGCGAACACCATGTATTTCCGCTTCGTCAACCACCAGTTTGCGGCGCGCGGCGATACAACCCTGACCTACTGCCTGCGCGGCACTGCCACCGGCGGCACTGCGGCGCAGGTGGCGGCCAGCCCGACGGAATATGACTACACCTGGCCCGCAGGCTACGACCCGGATTCCACCTCCGCCGCCGCCGCCGAATACCCCGGCAGTTGCAACACCGGGCGCGGCGATTTCGCGATTCCCGCCGGCAACCAGGTTTACCGCCTCGGCATCACGCTGAACAACGACAGCCTGAACGAGGGCGATGAGACCATCATTCTGGAAATCGTCAACGCCGCCGAGACCGGCTACCCGGTGCTGGTGGACAACAACGACAATGATCCGATGGATGCGACGAACATGCAAACGCACATCGCCACCCGCACCATCAAGGACAACGACGCCATCAGCGTCAGCATCGCCAACCGCGGCGTTGACTCCGACGGCAACGCCGCCAACGGCTTTCAGATACCGGAAGGCCGCAACGCCGAGTTCACGGTAACCCTCAGCGCCGCCGCCGACGGCGATGTCATCGTGGCCTGGACCATCGGCGGCGATGTGGGGCCTGGAGACTACACCGGCACGACCGACGGCACGATTACGATAGCCGCCGGCCTCACCGAAGGCGTCATTTCCATTCCGCTGACCGACGACGCCGACAGCGCCAGCGAAGACCTGACGGTAACCCTGTCGGCCACCGACTCCGACCACACCGCCCCCGGCACGATTGCGCGCAGCGGCACGGCCAGCCAGCAGAGCGCCACGCAGGCAGTCATTACCTTCGCCGCCGCGCGCGCGCTGACGCTGACGCTCCTTGACGGCATGGGCGGCAACGCGGCCACGACTTCCATCATCGCCGAGAGCGACAGCGACGCCGCCATCTGGTACAGGGCCGCCATCGCGTCCGGCGGCACGCCCTTCACCAACCCCGCCGAACTCCGGTGGACCGTCACCCCCGGCGACCCGTCCGTCAGCACACGCTCGGCGACCGCCGCCAACGACTTTGCCGCCGTATCAGGCACCGTAACCATGCCCGCGATGCCGACAACGCAGGTTGAGTTTTCCATCACGCTCGCGGGCGACAACCGCAACGAAGACACCGAGTATTTCACCGTGCAGGTCGGCGCCGCCGACGCCGACGCCGAGAGCGGCACGCGATCCAGCGACGGCGTGACCGGCGGCATTCGTGATGATGACCAGGTGCGTATCACGCTGAGCGGCGGGCGCAGTTTCCCGGAGGGCAGCACCGATGTGGATGTGGTGGTGGATTTTGACGCGGAACTGACTCTTCCTTTTGCTGTGCAGTTGCTGATTTTTAGAGATCCTGACAGAAATTCTACGGTCGTGAATCCCGCCCACAATGCCATTGAACTTGGTACGGACCTTACCACCGGGAATGGCTATCTTTCTGCGACGCCCCTTCCCCTGATCGGGCGTTCGCAGATTCATACCCTTTTCCTGGTCCCCGCGGGAGCAACCACCGCGGCACTCACGGTGGCCGGTCTTGCGCCCCCATTCGTTGATCTAACAGCCCCGCCCTCTTTCCACGGGATTGCCGACGACAATGTTAACGAGGCGGACGAGATGTTCTGGATTGCGGTCAATTCTGACTTCAGTTCCGACGGTTTCGGCGACGGCAGCGGCGTCTGGGGCGATGTTGATTTCCCCGACAATCTGGAGCCTTACACCGTGCTGGATGTCAACCCGATTACCATCACCGTAACCGCGACGGCGGCCACCGTTGCCGAGGGCCAGTCGGTGCAGTTTGATGTCATGTTGACAGGCGCATCGGGCGGCTCGGACGGAAACTTTGATGTGCTCTACACGCTGGGCGGACTCGGCGCAGGCATCACCCCGCGCGACTCCGGCAATGGCCGCCTGCAGTTCAGGCGGGCGGATGAAATCAACAACACGCCAATCACGGACACAGTAACTGTCGCTGTTCCGTTCACAGACGACCGGGGCAGCAGCAGTGAGCCTTCAATGCTGACCCTTACAGTAACCGATGTGGTAAAACAGCCCACTGATTCGTTCATTGTATCTCCTTCGGGTTTCCATCCAACAGGCGGAGAGGAAAGAGACTTCGCCGCCGGTGAAATCACCATCCCGTCCGCACCGGACAACCAGGCGTCGGTTGCCGTGCAATGGGTGGACTTCGCGCATGAATTCACGCTGTCCAACCCGCCGGCCACTCTTGCCGAACCCGCCGCGGCGCAGGGCACCTCGGCGACCTACACCGTCATACGCGGAGGCCCGGCCCCGAACCTTGCGAACCCGCTTGAGATTACCTGGAGCATACAGACCACCGGCGCCGCCGTCGCCGAAGACTTTGACGGCGCCACCGGCAGAGTGATGTTCAGCGGCAGCGAGACCTCGAAAGAATTCCACATCTACGCCGCCGCCGACAGCCTGAACGAGCCGTCCGAGAGTTTTGCAATCCGTTTCAGCGTTGACCCCGCCGCCGCCTCGTCCGCAGGCGGCGTCTCGCTGCCCGGCGCGCACGGCGCCGTCATCACCGACAACGCCGATGACGCCATTGCGGTCACCATCTCGCGCGATGCCGGCACGCCGGCTTCGGTTGCCGAGAGCAGCGCCGCCGCGACATTCCACATTGCGCTGTCGGGCGGCGTGCGCACCGGCGCGGTTACCGTGCCGTTTGAATTCTCCGGCCTTGCCGAACCCGACTTCAATATCGTGACCCCCACCGGCATTGCCGCGAACGCGCTCGGCGGCGAGGTTGTCTTTGCCGCCGACGGCATGCAGGCGGCGAATGATTCGATGCCTGTGCATGTGCGGTTTCCGGACAACGACCTGAACGAGGCCGCCAGAATGCTGACGCTGACGGGCGCCGCGGCGGGCGCCACGGGCCTGCGCAACGCCGGCGGCGGCGCGACAGGCTATGTCTCCGCCGACGCCGCCGCCACCAGCACCGGCACCGCCACCGTCACCATCACCGACGACGACGCCATCTCCGCCGGCATCGCGGTCATCAGCGCCGACGCCGGCACCGCCACAGGCCACCAGTTGGCGGAAACCACCTTCGCCGAGTTCCGGATTACGATGGACCACGCCAGCGCCGCCGATGCGAGGGTTCAATATGCCATCGGCGGCGATGTGGAGGCCGCCGACTACGCCGGCGCGACCACGCGCACGGTGGTCATACGCGCCGGGCAGACCTCGGCGGTGGTAATCATCGAGATTCTCGCCGACGCCGACACCGACGCGGCCGAGACGATGACGGTGGGGTTGACCGAGGGCGGCCACTCCGCCGCCGGCGCGATTGCGCGCAGCGGCAACGCCGGCGAGCAGAGTGTTACGGTGCAGATTACCGAGTTGATGACGGTGCGCACACTGGGAGTGGAGCGTGTCGGCGAGTTTTATGTTGACGAGACCGACGGCACGGTCATGGCCGATTACCGGGCGCGCGTCGCCTCCGGCGACCCGTTCACCGGCGCCGCCGACCTGCGGTGGGTTGTTACCCACGGCGATGCGTCTGTCAGCACCCGATCCGCCACCACCGCCGAGGACTTTGCTGGCGACAGCATTTCGGGCACCTTCCGGATCAACTCCGGCACCGGCGAGACGGCCGATTTTGCGGTGCCCATCGCAGGTGACAACCGCAATGAAGACACCGAGTATTTCACCGTGAATGTCGGCGCCGTCAACCCCGGCGGTGACAGCGGCACGAACCCCACCACGACGGGCGCGGTCAGGGGCATCCGCGATGATGACCGGGTGGAAATCACGCTGAGCGGCGGCGGCAGGCACCCTGAAAGCGGCCCGGCGGACGAACAGGCGTATCTGCATGTGGATTTCGGCGCGGAACTGACCCGTGATTTCCTCGCGCGGATTCAGATTTTAAGAGGGAGCAGCACACGTTCGAACCCCGACAACAAAGTTGTTGACACCAACGAGCGCGACACTGGAAATTTCTGGACCGGCACCGCCCCTAACGTTTTCATCATTTCACAGCTCAATGCCGCCTGGCTGGTTCCTGCAGGAGCAACCACTGCCTCATTCCGGCTCAACACTTTCATGGAGGACAACCTGAACGAGGCGGATGAGACGTACTGGGCACGACTGAACCCCGAGAGCACCGGCGCACATGGATACTTTTCTCCGGCTACCGGTCGTGCCGAGAATGCCGATGGCGCCTGGGGCGAGGTTGTCTTCGTTGTCGCTTCGCAGACCTACATCATCGCGGACGACGACCCGATTGAGATTACCGTAACTGCGGCGGCGGACGCCGTTACCGAAGGCCGGTCGGTGCAGTTTGACATCACGCTGACGGGTGCTGCCGATGGCGCGGACGGAAACTTTGATTTGCTCTATACGCTGGACGGGCCTGCCGGCGTCATGCCGGCTGACTCCGGCGGCGGCAGTCTGGAGTTCAGACGCAGAAGTGAAGCATTGGGCACGCAAACCGCCGGCACAGTAACCGTTACCATCCCGTACACAAACACGCTGGGTGATGGCGACGAGGCTTCAACACTGACCTTCAGGATAAACGATGTGGTGGAACAGTTCACACCGCCGGTGGTGACCCCCTTCGGGGATCTTTCCGGGCATGGCGAGCAAGTGGATTACGCCATCGGCGTCATCACCTCAACCGTGCCGCAGGCGTCGGTAACGGTAACCTGGACGGACGACACGCCCGACCATGTGTTCACGCTGTCCAGCCCGCCCGCCACGATTGCCGAACCTGCCGCAGCGCAGGGCGCCCCGGCGGTCTTCACGGTGATGCGCGCCGGCCCGGATGTGGCGACGACCATCGGCGTTACCTGGAGCATACAGACGGCAGGCGCCGCCGCCGCGGACTTTGACGGCGCCACACAGGGCAGCCTGATGTTCTTCGGCAGCACGACGACGATGGTCTTCACTGTCAACGCCGCCGTTGACAACCTGAACGAGGGCGACGAGGACTTCACGATTAATTTCGCGGTCTCCGATTCCCTCGCCGCCGTGCCGCCCGCCGCGCACAGCGCGCGGATTACCGACAACGCCGATGACGCCATCGTTGTAGCCATCTCCCGCGACGGCGCCACGCCGGCCATGATTACCGAGAGCAGCACGGCGACGGCGACATTCAACATCGTGCTGTCGGGCGGCGAGCGCACCGGCGCGGTTACCGTGCCGTACACCTTCAGCGGCGCCGGCATCACCGCCGCCGACTTTGACATCACCGCGCCGTCGGGCATCGGGACGGGCGCCGTGCGCGGCGAGGCGGTGTTCAGCGTCCCGGTGCAGCCGAACTCAACGACGAGCAGCGTAACGATAACGCTGCAAGACGACAGCCGGAGCGAGGGCACTGAAACGCTGACGCTGACGGGCGCCGCGGCGGGGCCTGTGGGCCTTCGCACCGCGAGCGGCGGCATGATTGGCTATGCCTCAAACGCCAACGCCGCGAGCGTCATGATTGCCGACAACGACATGGGCCGGGTGTTTGACACGCAGCCGCCGAGTTTGCAGGGCAACATCGGCTGGGCCGCCGGTCAGCGCACGCTGTGGGTGACGACGGACGAGGCCTACAAGGTGCTGGCGTATCCGTCGGGCGCGACGGCGTCCAGCGGCACGCCGAGCCTGACGACGCTGGATGCGCGCGGTTTCACGGTGGTAGAGAACAACGGGCTGGCGTCGGCGGCGACGCTGAGCGTGACATCGGTGCGTGTGATACCGCAAAGCCGGGCTTTTGCGCTGACGCTGGAGCGCGCGATTGGCGCCGGTGTTGCGAATGTGTATGTCGGCTACCGCCGCATCGCGGGCAACGCGATTTATGACACGGCGGTGGAAGACGGCGAGGCCGACCCGGCCATCGGGCGCAACCCGCTGCTGACGAACCCGCTGTTCATGCTGCCGATGTCGGGCAACACCGACAGCGACGGCGACGGCATGCCGGACACGGTAGAGATTGCCATCGGCGAGAACCCGCTGGAGGCTGTTGCGCCGGAGCGCAGGCCGGCGTTTTCGCTGAGCCGCCTGGCCACGCCGAACCCGGTTGCGTATTCGGGCATTCGCGAACACGGCGTGCGGGCGCATTTGGGCTATGCGGCGACCGGCGCGGCGACGGTAACGGCGTATTACCGCAGCGACACCTTTGGTTATGACGGAACCTACCAGTGCGCCGGCAACAGCCCGTTTCCGGCGAACTACGCCGCACCGCTGTCGGAAGGCGGCTGCGCGGCGGTGGATTGGGGCGACATTGTGCCGGGCATGGAGCACACGATTGCGTGGCTTGCGAGGTCTGCGGACGGCGTCTGGTTTGTGAGGGATGGCGGCAGCAGGCTGCCGGAGCAGAGGATAGAGCGGATACCGGAACTGAACATGGTGTCGCAGAGTCTGTTCACGACGGGCACTGCGGTGGTGGTGAGCGCGCGGCTGGAATCTGCGCCGGGCGAGACGCTGACGCTGGCGCTGTCGAGAACGCCGGTCGGGGGCGCCGCGGCGACAAGGCCGACGGTGAGCGGCGCCGGTCAGACGCTGTCGGTGACGGACACCGCACCGGTTTCTGCGGTGTGGGCGATTGACGATTTGACGGAAAGCGGCGGCGCATCGCGTCTCTACCGTCCGACCACGCCGACCGCCGGCTTCAGCGCCAACCATCCGGCATCCAACCAATACTCGCTGGGCCTGGTGCGTCGGACGCGGGTAACGCGCATCAACGCGCCGGTGCCGCCGGTGCTGGGGCGCGGGCTTTTGTTCCGTAACAACGATGTCGGCCAATCGGTTATTGCGCTGGAGGACGGCGATACGGATCCCCATCAGCTGGAAGTACCGATAGAGAACATCGGCAACATTGGCGACACCGACCCGGGCGCCGTGGCGACGCCGCTGAACGGAGCGGTGACGGTTGACAGCATGAACTTCGTTGCCGCGTCCGGCGCCGAGCCTGCGGCTTTCCGTTTCAACATGACGGTGGGCGGCGGTCTCAGAACTGCGGGAACGAACACGGCGGCGATACAGGTTGTGGTGACGGGCGGCTATGGCGGCGTGACCACGGCGACCTACAGTTACCCGGTGGTGGCGCCGACCTCGCCGCTGGCGACGCACCGCAGTGACGGCGACCGCGACGGCATTGCCGACGACTTTGACGCCTTTGACAACAGCGACCACCTGCCGGTGGTGGTGGACGAGACGGCGGGTGCGAGCGCGTGGCATCACATCCGGCCGGTGCTGCCGCTGCACGAGTTGCGTCTTGGCGAGATGACGGTTGAGCGTCTGGCGATGGCGACGATGAACGATGAAGTGGACGACTACGCCGAATACTCGGCGTCGGAGACGCCGCCGAGCACGAGCAACCTGGCGGTGATCTATGACTTTGAGATTGACGGCGTGGATTATGCGGAAGTGACGGAAGAAGGGCGCGTTGGCGGCGCGGCTGGTGTGATTATCCCGCTGCCGCGCAGTCTGTATGATAGCGCCGCGAGTCTGGTGAAATACCCTTCAAACGAGCCGTTCAGCGTGGAAGGCGCAAACGACTACGGTTTTGCGACGCTGCAAGAGGATGGCGCGTGCCCGGATGACACGATGACGGCGGGCAGCCCGTACCGCGAAGGCGAGACGCTGCGTCGCGCGAAGCGCGGCGGTGACGCCTGCCTGGTGGTGTATATCGTGGACGGCGGCGCGAACGACGAAGACGGCATGGCCAACGGCATCATCAAGGATCCGCTCGGCATCCGTGCTGCCGCCGCCGCCGTTGGCGGAGGCGGCGGTCGCAGCCACAGCGGCAGTTTCAGTGTGGCGGCGTTGGCGGTGTTGTCACTGCTGCTGTTGTTGCTGCCTCGCACACGCCGCCGCCGCACGGCCTGATTCAACCCCCGGCAGCCCGCCGCACCCCGTTGCGGCGGAATTGGTGGCACAATAGCCGCGCCTGACGGCGGCGGAACTGAACAGATGTGTGTGTCGCGCAAGTTGCTGGTGTGTTTTCCGGCGGTTTTGCTTCTGATCCCGGCGGCGCCCGTCGCGGCGACCGGCATTGAGGCGCAGCGCGTCCTGTTTGATCGCGCCGAACGCGACCTCAAACGCGGCAAGCGCAAGTCGTATCTGCGCTCTTCGGCGGCGCTGCGCGATTACCCGCTGTATCCCTGGCTCGCCTACCGCGACATGGCGCGGCGGATTTCGCGCGTGCCGGACGACCAGGTCATCGCCTTCCTGAAACGCCACGACGGCACGCCGGTGGCCGACAGGCTGCGCCACCGCTGGCTCAAGCACCGCGCGCGGCGCGGGCGCTGGGCGCTGTTCGCGCAGCACTACAAGCACGGCCCGTACATCACCGACAAGGCGATGCCGTGCTGGCACGCGAAGTCGCTGCTGCGGACAAAGCGCCTCGACGAGGCCGCCGCCGCCGCGCGCGAACTGTGGCTGGTGGCCTTTTCGCAGCCGTCGGAGTGCGACGAGGTGTTCCGGTGGGCGCGGCGCGAAGGCGTTGTGGACGACATGCTGGTGTGGCGGCGGATACTGCTGGTTGTGCAGAAAAGAAAGATGCGCCTCGCCGACCATCTTGCGCGCGGCCTCGGCGCCGACGCGCGCAAATGGTACCGGCGCCTGAAGCAGGCGCGCCGCAGGCCACTGCGCACGCTGAAGGAGATTGAGCGCCAGCCGGTGGAGTCGCCGTATATGCGCGACATTCTGTCGTACAGCCTGCTGCGCGCGCAGCGCGACGAGCGCGACAACCTGGCGCGCATCGCCGCGTTGTGGCCCGCCATCCGGCGCCGTCTCGCCGATTACCCGGACTGGATACACCGCGAGGAGCGCGGTTTCGGCCTGTATGCGGCGTGGCGACTGGAGCCGCAAATCGCCTACGACCACCTGTCTCGGCTGCCGCCGCCGGTTCACACCGATGAGTCGCGTTTCTGGACGATTCGCTCGGCGCTGCGCATCGGCAACTGGCATTATGTGCTGCACGCGCTGGCGCTGCTGGACGCCGCGCAGAAGGAGAACCCGAAGTGGCGCTACTGGCGGGCGCGCGCGCTGCACGGCCTTGGGCGCCGCCGCGAGGCCGCCGCCATCTGGCGCGCGCTGTCGCGTTTGCGGAATTACTACGGTTATCTCGCCGCCGACCGGATTGGCGCGGCCTACCGCTTTGACAGCCCGCCGCCGGCTTTTTCGGCGGGCGAACTGGCGGCGTTTGAGCGCCTGCCGGCGGTGCGCCGCGCCCACGAGTTTTTCCGGCTGCGCCGGCCTTTTGATGCGCGCCGCGAGTTGAATTACCTGCTCGACGGCCTTGATGCGCCGGCGCGCATGAAACTCGCGCTGCTGTGCCGCGACTGGGGCTGGGCCGCCGGCACCGTGCAGGCGCTGGCGCACGACGATTTCACCGGCGAACTGATGCTGCGCTTTCCGGCGCCGTGGCGCGAACTGGTGGCCGCCGAGGCGCGCCGCGCCGGCGTTCCCGAGCACTGGCTGTACGGAATCATGCGCCGCGAGAGCGCGTTTTTGCCGCAGGTCAGGTCACCGGTCGGCGCGCTCGGCCTGATGCAGTTGATGCCGCGAACCGCGCGCATCGTCGCCCGCAAACTGCGCCTGCGAAGACCGTCGCGGCGGCGTCTGCTTGAGCCGGCGCTGAACATTCGCCTCGGCGCGGCCTATCTGAAACACCTGCACAACCTGACCGGCGGGCGCCTGGTGCCGGCGCTGGCGTCCTACAACGCCGGCTACACGCGCGCGAAGAGATGGCTTGCGACCGCGCCGGTGCACGCGCCCGATGTGTGGGTGGACACGATACCGTTTGATGAGACCCGCCTGTATGTGCGCGCGGTGCTGTTCTATATGGCGGTGTACCAGCACAAGATTGAGGGGCGGGTGACGCGGCTGGCGTCGCTGATGCCGATACACTGAACCGCGCCGCTACCGGCGCGGTTCAGGTCCTGGCCCCGGCCTCAGGCGGCTTTGGCCATCGTTTTGGCGAGGGCCTGGTCAATGTCGGCGATCAGGTCGTCTATATGCTCAATGCCGATGGACAGGCGCACCAGGTCTTCGGTGACGCCGGCGGCCTTCAGTTCGTCCGCCGCCAGTTGCCGGTGGGTGGTGCTCGCCGGGTGGCACGCCAGCGAACGCGCGTCGCCGATGTTGACCAGCCGCAGAATCAACTGCAATGCGTCAATGAAGCGCGCGCACGCCTGCTTGCCGCCGCGAATGCCGAAACTCAGAATGCCGGAGGCCCTGCCGCTGAGGCAGCGCTTGACCAGCGCGTGGTCGGGGTGGTCTTCCAGCCCGGCGTAGTTGACCCAGGTCACCTGCGGGTGCGACTTCAGGAAGCGCGCCACCGCCAGCGCGTTGTCGGAATGGCGTTCAATTCGCAGCGGCAAACTCTCGATGCCCTGCAACACCAGGAAACTGTTGAACGGCGACAGCGCCGAACCCATGTTGCGAAGCGGCACGACGCGCGCGCGCCCGATGTAGGCGGCCTCGCCCAGCGCCTCGGTATAGACGACGCCGTGGTAGGAGGCGTCGGGTTCGTTCAGCATCGGGTAGCGGGCGGCGTGTTCGCGCCACGGGAAGCGCCCGGAGTCAACGATGATGCCGCCGATGCTGCTGCCGTGGCCGCCCATGTATTTGGTCAGCGAATGCACGACGATGTCGGCGCCGTGTTCAAAGGGGCGGCACAGGCACGGCGTCGGCACGGTGTTGTCCACAATCAGCGGCACGCCGCGCCGGTGGCAGGTGTCGGCCATCGCCTCCAGGTCGGTGATGTTGCCCGCCGGGTTGCCGAGCGACTCGCAGAACACGGCCTTGGTGTTTTCGTCCATGTGCGCGGCGATGTCATCGTCCTCGGCGAAACGCACGCCGATGCCGAGGCGCGGCAGGGTGTGGGCGAACAGGTTGTAGGTGCCGCCGTAGAGGCGGCTGGTGGAGACGATGTTGTCGCCGTTCTCGGCGATGGTGAACACCGCGTAGGTGATGGCCGCCATGCCCGACGACAGCGCCAGCGCGCCGATGCCGCCCTCCATTTCGGCGACGCGCTTTTCCAGCACCGCGGTTGTCGGGTTCATGATGCGCGTGTAGATGTTGCCCTCGACCTTGAGGTCGAACAGGTCGGCGCCGTGCTGCGTGTCCTCGAAGGTGTAGGAGGTGGTCTGGTAGATGGGCGTGACCGCCGCGCGCGTGGTCGGCTCGGACTGGTAGCCGCCGTGGACTGCTATGGTCTCTATTTTCATGTTTTTTTCACCGTAGTAGGGGTTTTCGGGCGTTTTCCGCATTATACGGCCCGGGCCGCCGAAAGTCCATAAAACCCGCGCCGGGGGCGGCGGATCGCGCCTGCGGGCGCGGTTGCCGAATGTTTTGTATAATGCCCCGGTACTTCGGGCAAGCCCATGGAGCAGATATTCCATTTCACGGCGCAGGATGGCGGCACGGGACTGACCGGGCTGCTTGAGAAGGTGTCCGGCACACTCCAGGACCGCAAGGTTCCGCAGGGCGTGATTTCCAAACTGGAGATTGCGGTCGAGGAACTTGTGCTCAACACCTTTCAGCACGGCGGCGGCGGCGACCGCGCGGTCGAGGTGGCCATCACCGGGCGCTCCGACGAGGAATGGCTTGATGTCGTCATCCTCGACAACGGCAACCTGTTCAATCCGCTTGAGCGCGTGCCGCCCGATTCCGTCGAGAAAGAACTGCAAGACCGCCCCATCGGCGGCCTCGGCATTCACCTGGTGCTGGAGTTGATGGACGAGGTCAGTTACCGCGAGGACGACGGGCGCAACTGCGTCACGCTGCGCTGCAAGTTCGGCTGAGCGCGCCGGGGGGCCGCGCGGCGCCGGCTACGATTTCGCCGGGCCGGTGTATTGAATCGCCAGTTGCGTGATGTCGTCGTAGCGTTTTGTCTCGCCGCGGAATTCCTCCACCGAGTTCCACACCGCGTCAACGATCTTGACGGGGTCGGCTGAGGCGCCTTCCTTTTCCAGCAGTTTTTTCAGGCGCGCCTCCGAATACAGTTCGCTGGCGGCGTTGTGCGCCTCGCTGACGCCGTCGGTGAACAGGTACAGCATCTCGCCGGGCTTCATCGTGTATTCGCCCTCGTCGTACGAGAAGCCGCCCTCCACCCCGAGCGGCACGCCGCGCGAGCACGGCAGTTCGCTGATCTCGCCGCCGGCGCCGATGAGCAGCGGCGGCAGGTGGCCGGCGTTGCAGTAGCGCAGCGCCCCGGTTTTCAGGTTCAGGGTGCCGTAGAACGCGGTGGCGAAGAACATCTCGGGGTTTTTCTCGCTGAGCAGGGCGTTGGTTCTCTTGACGGTCACCATCGGGTGGTGGTCCTTGAGCGAGGCGGCGGACACGAAAAGTATCGTGCGGCACACCGCCATGAAGATCGCCGCCGGCATGCCCTTGCCGGAGATGTCGGCGATGGCGAAGCCGATGAGGTCGCTGTCGAGATTGAAGAAGTCGTAGAAATCGCCGCCGACCTCCTGCGCCGCCAGCGTCTTGGCGAACAGTTTGTACTGCTCGCTTTCGGGGAAAATGGTCGGCAGGATGCGGCGCTGCAACTGGCCCGCATAGTCCATCTCGTTTCGCAGATGGGTCAGCGTCGCCTTGGTCTCGCGCGCCTGCTCCTCTTTCTTGATCTCCTCGATGGCCTTGTCGAGGGTCGCCTCGAGGTCGCGGAAGTCAATCGGCTTGACGATGAAGTCGTAGGCGCCGACATTCATCGCGTGGCGCAGGTTTTCCATGTCGCCGTAGGCCGAGACGATGACGGTGCGGATGGGCAGGCCGAGCTCAAGGATTTTCTTGAGCAGCGTCAGGCCGTCCATCTCCGGCATGTTGATGTCCGAAAACACGACGGTGATTTCGGGGTGCGCGGCCAGTTCCTTGAGCGCCTCGACGCCGTTGCCGGCGAAGTGGAAGTCAATCTCGCCCTTGCGAATGCGCCTGCCAAGGCGCTGCCTTACGATGTCCTCCAGGTCGCGTTCATCGTCCACATACAGCATTGAGTAAGCCATTTTTTATCCCCCCCTTGCGGCTGCAAGTTGTTGTTCCCGCGCCTTGGCCTCGAGGTCGCCGGGGATGAAGACGCAAAACTCGGTGTATTCGCCGGGTTTTGAGTCCACTGTCAGCCGTCCGTTGTGCATCTTGGTAACAATATCATAACTGATGGACAATCCAAGCCCCGTGCCGGAGCCGGTCGGCTTGGTGGTGAAAAAGGGCGTGAACAACTTTTCCACATTTTCCTTCGGTATGCCGGGGCCGTTGTCGCGCACCCGGATTTCAACGCCGCCGTCCTTCGCCTGGGTGGCGACCCGCACCTCGGGCGCGTAGTCGGCGTCTTTCTGCTTGAGTTCGTGGGTCGCCTGGAAGGCGTTGTTCATCAGGTTCAGGACGACGCGCTGCAAGTCCTGCGGCACGATATACATCGAGGTGATGCTGTCGTCAAATTCGGACTCCGTCCTGGCGTTGAATTCGGTGTCCACCGAACGCATGCTGTGGTACGACAGGTTCATCGCCTCCTCGACGAGTTTGTTGATTTCGCTGTTCTCAAAGTCGTGCGAGCCGCCGCGCGAGTGCGCCAGCATGTTGTGCACGATGCTGTCGGCGCGCCGGCTGTGGTGGCAGATTTTTTCGTTGTTGCCGCTCATGTCGGTGAGGATGTCCTCGACATTGCCGAGGGTTTTCTCGTCGAGCGACTTTTTCAGCGGCGCCATGGTTTCGGTCAGTTCGGTGCACAGGTCGTTGGTCAGTTCGGCGAAGTTCTTGATCAGGTTGAGCGGGTTCTTGATTTCATGGGCGATGCCGGCGGCGACGGTGCCGAGCGACGCGAGTTTCTCGCTGGCGACAATCTGGTCCTGCGCGACCTTCAGGTCTTGCAGCGTTTTCTCCAGTTCCGAGTTGCGCAGGCGCACTTCCTGCGACGCCGTCTCAAGGCTGGCCTGGGTGTCCAGCAGCCTGCGGTTGAGGCGCTGGAAGTAGAACGCCGCGAACGACAGCAGGATGATGAAAAACACAATCAGCAGCAGTTCTTTCCAGTACTGGGCGGCGACATCCTCCAGGCGGATTTCGCCGAAGCCGGTGTACGGGGGGACTTGCAGCCGTTGCAGCACATTGTGCACCGGCTGGTAGTTGCCGGGCACGGTCCAGCCGTAGTAGCGCCCGGTGCGGGCGGCGTCGCTGCCGGGCGGAATCCGCAGCAGCACTTCCAGCACCTCGCGCTTGAGCGCCTCCGGCACATGCGTCAGCGACGCGAAAGGCCAGTCCGGGTAGAGGCCGGTGCTGACGAGGTAGGGGAAGTCGTCGTGCTGCGCCGGGGTCAGCAGCGTGAAGTCATCCAGGTTGATTTTGCCTTCCTCGCTCATGCGCTCGAGGATGCCGGTGCGCACCGTGCCGGCGTCCGCCGCGCCGTCCCTGACGCTCATCACCACCTTGTCGTGCGAATGCACGAAGGTCAGTTCCGCGAAGTCGTCTTCGGGCACGACATCGTGCTCAAGCAGCCGGTTGAAGGCGAGGTACCAGCCGCCCCACGCCGACTTGTTGACGGCGGCGAAACGCTTGCCTTTCAGGTCGTGCAGCGTGCGGATGTCGTCGCGGTCCGAGCGGCGCAGAATGACCGAGCCGAAGTATTTCAGGTAGTTTCCGGCCTTGGCGTCCATCAGCGTCGCCAGCGGCTGTCCGCCGTGGTCCACTTCCAGCACGACATAGCCCGCCGGATTGGTCAGGATGAACTCAATGTGGCGTTGCTGGATGTGGCGGTCCATCTCTTCCCAGGTTGAGGGCACGATGCGGAATTCGCGGCCCGCAATATGGTCGCTCAGAAACTTCGCGGTTTCGCGCCACCTTTTCATCGCGTTCTCCTTGTTGCGAATTGCGATGACGCCGATGTTGACAATGCCCTCGCCGCGCTCATAGAAACTCTGCTGAGACGATTGCGACGGCGCCTGTTCCTGCGCCTGCGGCGCCGTCAGCGTCGCCAGCAGCAGCAGCGGCAGCGACAGCGCGCGCGCCGGCAGGAAACGGGTTTTTTCTTGCTGAAACATGGTGTTATAGCGCCCTGTCGGTGGTCACAGGGCGCTATTTTACCAGTTTTCCGGGTGCGTTGTTTTTTCATGTTTTTGTGGCACAATACGCCCGCTTATCGCCGGAATGCAATTTATGCCGAATTTCAAACGCCGCCTGTCGGCCTCCATGTGGTGCACCGGAGGGGTCTTGCTGTCGCTGGTTGCGGCGGCGCCCGTCCATGCCGCCGAAGCGCTGACCTCGGTGCTGGAACATGTCCACGAAAACCACCCGCGATTGCAGGCGGCGCGAAACAACCTGCTGGCCGAACACGAACGGGTGCCGTCGGCGCTGGCGGCTTTTCTGCCGAGGGTCTCCGCTACCGGGCGGCTTGGGCGAACCAGCACTGAACTGATACGCGACAGAGAGCGCACAGTGGGAGCCGTCTGCAACAACCCTGCCGAGTCCTTCCCCTGCGGCCAGAGCGGGATTGCAAGAACGATTACCGACCGGGTGGAAGGCGAGAAACTGGACACCTTCACTCCCGGCGCCAAGACCAACCCCTCATTTGTTGAGAGAGCATTGACCGGCAGCCTGAACCTGTTTCGTTCGGGCGCCGACCTCGCCCAATACCGCAGCGCCCACCACCTGGTGGACCGCCAGGAAGGGCTTTACCGCGATGTCGAGCAGCAAGTCCTGTTGCAGGCGATTCAGTCCTATCTGGAGGTGCGCCTCGCGCGCCGCACCATCGGCTACCGCGAGAGCAATCTGGAGGCGCTGCGCGAACGCCAGCGCGTGACCCAGGATCAGTTTGATATTCAGGACAAGACGCTGGCCGACCTCGAGCAGGTGCGGGCGCGCGTCGCCGTGGCGCGTTCCGATCTGGCGCTGGCAAGGGCGGCGTCGGCGCAGGCCGAGGCGACTTTCCTGCGCGTCGTCGGGCGGATGCCGGGGCCGGCGCTGGCGGAAGTGGAAGCCGCCACCGATGTTCCGGCCAGTCTTGAACAGGCCGTCAACGCCGCGCAGACGGCCAACCCGGGCGTGCACACCGCCCGCGCCGCGTGGATGTCGGCCCACTCACAGGCGCGCCGCACACTGGCGGTGAATGCCGGGCCTTCTCTTGAACTGCAAAGCCAGATCAGCGAAAACCACAGCCGTGAGGATCTGGTTGGCACCACCACGCGGTGGAGCCACATTTTTCAGTTGAACATTCCGCTTTATCAGGGCGGCGCGGTCGGCGCCGCGGTGCGCCAGGCGCGGCATCAGGTGGAACAGAGGCGCGGTGAATATCTTGACCAGGTGCGCGCGGCGCGCGAGGCGGCGACGCGCGCGTGGGAAGATTACCGGGCGGCCAGGGTGCGTAAGGACGCGCTGGAAGAAGCGGTGCGCGCCGCCGAAGTCGCGCTGGCGACGGTGCGCCTTGAGGTTGAGGTCGGGCAGCGCCTCGTCGTGGACGAACTGGACGCGGCGAGAGATTTGGTCAACAACCAGGTGACACTGGAACAGGCGTCGCGCGACTGGCTGCTGGCCGGTTACCAGTTGCGCCGTCACACCGGCGCGCTGACGGCGCCGTCATTGGGATTACCCGACCGCATGCCGCAGCGCAAGGGGCTCACCGCCGACATGCTGGCGCCGACCCCGTACCAGTTGTGGCGGCATCGCAAAGTGTATGGAGGAGTGGAATAATGGCCGGAATTTCTTTCAGGAAAGAGGCGCTTGATCATCTGACATCGCCGGAGCAACTGGATCGCACGGTGCCGATTCTGCGCCCGATGGACTGGCTGATAGGCATCGCCTTTCTGGTGATGTTCTCGTCGCTCGGCGTCTGGAGCATCGTCGGCGAACTGACCAAGCGCGTGCCCGCGACCGGGCTGCTGATCAACAGCGAAGGCAGGATTTTTGACGCGATGTCGGTCAGCGGCGGCGTTCTCGGCGACCTCAAGGTCGGACTCGGCGATGTCGTCGAGAAAGGGCAGGTCATCGGCGACATCCTGCAAAGCGAGGTGCGCCAGCAACTCGACATCGCCGAAGAGGCGCTGCAACGGCGCCGCGGCGAGTTTGCCGAGACCGAGCAGCAGTTGCTGGACCAGGACAAGATCAGCAAGGACTTCTACAACAAGCAGGCGCAGCGCCTGCGCGAGCAAATCAGCCTCGCGCAGAAAGTGGTGCAGACATCGCGCAACCAACTCGAGGACTACCGCAAACTGCTTGAAAGCCAGTCGGGAACGCGCGCCGGGCTGCGCTCCCAGCAGCAGGCCTACGACCAGGCGGTGGCCAACCTGTCGCGCCTCAACGACCAGTTGGAGCAGCGCGAAAAGCAGGAACTCGACCGCCAGCACCAGGCCAGGACGCGGATGACGCGGGCGAAGGAGGCCGTCATCAAGGCCGAAGACCGCATCGCCGAACTGAATGTGCGGCTGGCGGATTCAACCGCCGTGAAGGCGCCGATCAAGGGGCGCATCATCGAACTCAAGGCCAACCCCGGCTCGTCGCTGCGCCCGGGCCTGTCGGTGGCGAGCATCGAGACGCTGGGCGAGACGCTTGAGATGATCGGCTATATTCCGCCGCAACACAGCGGCAAGGTCAAGGTCGGCCAGGAAGTGCTTGTCAGCGTCGGCACCGACGACGATGCATCGGGCAGCCGCATGCTCGGCGAAGTGCGGCAGGTCTCGGAGTTTCCGGTCAGCGAGCAGGGCATCATGGTGCAGTTGCAGAACGCGGCGCTGGCGAGGTCGCTGATTCAGGCCGGCGCGCCCTACGAGGTTCGCATCGCGCTGGACCGCGATGAAACCAGCGCCAACGGCTACGCATGGACCTCCAAAAAGGGCCGCCAGAAGAAAACCGTCGCCAGCGGCACCTTCTGCAGCGCGAAAATCGTGCACGACAAGGTCAAGCCGATCTCAATGGTGGTGCCGCTGACAAAAGAATTCTTCGGCATCGAGAACTGATCGGCGGACTGCGGGCCGGAAGAAGACGGGACAATGGACAAGGAACCGGAAAACCAGCCGGAAGGCCAGGGGGAAAACCGGGCGGAAAACCCGCCGCAAGGCCGCGAGACGGAAAGCCCGCCGGAACAGCAGGACGACGAGGCTTCCGCGCGCAAGGCTCTCAAGCAGAAAAGAGAGGACAGCGGCGTTGAACTGGCGCCCAACATGGACACCGAAGGTGGCCGCAAGAAAGTCCCGACGATACTCCAGATGGAGGCCACCGAATGCGGCGCGGCGGCGCTGGCGATGGTGCTGGCGCATTACGGCTGCTGGGTGCCGCTGGAGAAAATGCGGAGCGACTGCGGCGTTTCCCGCGACGGCTCCAAGGCGCTCAACATCATTCGCGCGGCGCGCGAATACGGCATGACCGGGCGCGGCTACCGCTGCCAGGTCGAGAAACTTCTTGAACTGCCGTTCCCGATGATCCTGTTCTGGGAATTCAACCACTTTGTCGTCCTGAGCGGCATCAAGAATGACAAGTACTACCTGAACGACCCCGCCAGCGGGCCGCGCACCGTGACCGCCGGGGAATTCAACAAGTCCTTCACCGGCGTCGCGCTGGCGATGTCGCCCGGCGCCGACTTTCAGAAGCGGAAGTCGGAGCGCCCCAGCCTGCTGAAGGAACTGCTGGCCTACATGAAGGGCAACATCCGCTCCATGGTGTTTGTCTTTCTGGTTTCGCTGCTGCTGGTGGTGCCCGGCATCATCAGCCCGGTTTACAGCAAGATTTTCATTGACGATGTGCTGCTGGCGCAGAACACGGCCTGGATGCGCCTGCTGATTATCGGCATGGTGGTGACCACCATCTTCACCGCGATGCTGACCTGGATGCAGCAGAAAACCCTGAACCGCTTTCAACTGAAACTATCCATCACGCTGTCGTCGCGCTTTTTCTGGCACCTGCTGCGGCTGCCGACGGATTTCTACGCCCAGCGCTACATCGGCGACATCAACGCGCGCGTCGGCGCCTGCAACCAGATGGCGGCGCTGGTGAGCGGCCAACTCGCCACCAACGCGGTGCAACTGGTGATGGTCATCTTCTACGCCGCGGTGATGTTCTTTTACGATGTGTGGATGACGCTGGCCGTCATCGCCATGAACATGCTCAACATGGTCATGCTGGTGCTGCTGACCAAGGTGCGCGACGACACCTTGCAGCGAACCGAGAAGGAGGGGCGCAAACTGGCCGGCGTCTCCATCAGCGGCATCAGCATCATCGAGACGCTCAAGTCCAACGGGCTTGAGGGGGAATTTTTCTCGAAGTGGGCGGGCTACCACGGCAACATGCTCGTGGCGCAGCAGCGTTTCAGCATCTGGACCAATGTCCTGAACATGTTTCCGACGCTGACCGGCGGGCTGACGACCATCTTCATACTGGGCCTCGGCAGCTGGCGCATCACCGAGGGCGACTTGACCGTCGGCAGCGTCATCGCGTTCAACATGCTGTCCGGCGGTTTCAGCGGGCCGTTCAACGGGCTGCTTGCGGCGAGCCAGAGTTTGCAGGCGGCGAGAGTGGCGATTACGCAGATCAACGATGTCATGCGCTACGACAGGGACAAGCGCTACGAGCAGGAAAGCTGGGGCGACCTCGACTACACCGGCAAGTTCCACAAGGCGGGGCAGATGTCGGGGCAGTTGTCGGGGCACATCGAGGTTCGCAACCTGACTTTCGGTTACAGCAAGAAAGAGGACCCGCTGATTGAAAACCTTGACCTGGTGATTCGCCCGGGCAACCGCATCGCGCTGGTCGGCGGTTCGGGCAGCGGCAAATCCACGCTGGCGAAGTTGATTATCAGCCTGCTGAAGCCGTGGTCGGGGGAAGTCCTGTACGACGGCGTTCCGGTGGATTCCTTCGATCCGGCGGTGCTGGCGAAATCCATCGCCTTTGTGGACCAGGAAATCGTGCTGTTTGAGGGCTCGCTGCGCGACAACCTGGCGCTGTGGGACTACTCGATGAAGGAGTACAACATCACCGAGGCGCTGCGCGACGCCGATATTTTCGACGAGGTGGCGAAGCGCTCCAACCACTACGACATGCCGGTGGACGAGAACGGCAGGAATTTCAGCGGCGGCCAGCGGCAGCGGCTGGAAATCGCCCGCGCGCTGGCCACCAACCCGTCCATCATCGTGTTTGACGAGGCGACGGCGGCCCTCGACCCGATCACCGAGCAGCGCATTGACGAGCACATCCGGCGGCGCGGCTGCACCTGCATCATCGTCGCGCACCGCCTGAGCACCGTGCGCGACGCCGACGAAATCATCGTCCTGGAGGGCGGCAACATTATCGAGCGCGGCATCCACGACGACCTCATCGCCCGCGAGGGCAGCCGCTACCATCAACTGGTGAGTTCCGTATGAGCGACCAGGAAAACATCGTTGATCTGGACTTCATAAAGCAGCTGGACGGCGAGCCGGTCATGGTCGGCGGGCACCATCCGATGCTGCTGACCGATCCGGACGCCTTCTGGGTGATTGAAAGCGGCCAGGTTGAGTTGTTTGTCGTTGAACTGCTCAACGGCGAGCCGGTCAGCCAGCGCCACCACATCGCGACGCTGACGACCAACGATGTGATGTTCGGCGCGCCGGCGGTTTCCATCGGCGACGCGGGCGACCACAACCTCGCGCTGTTCGCGGCGGCGACGATGGACACGCACCTCTACAAAGGCTCGCTTGAAAAAATGAAGGAACAGGACTTCGACCTGGCGATGGTGGTGTGGCTCGACGGCTGGGTCAGCAACCTGGAACACGCCTGCGGGCGCGCCTTCAAGGTGCGGCCCAACGCCAGGCTGCTGGAGGCCGATCCGGGGCAGCAATTCGAGGCCGGCGACTGGGTCGGCGTTCATCACCTGGATGTGCTGTGGATGGAGATTGAAGGGGGCAAGTTGCTCTACCACGGCGAGGAGACGCTGGAGGTCGCCCCCGAGAGCGGCTTTTTCCCGATCACCGAGTGGTCGTTTCTGGAGGTCGCCGAGGGCGGCTGCACCCTCAACGCGCACCACACGCCGACGGCCCTGATACAAAACCGCCTGTGGGACCACCTGCTGGAATACAACCGCTATTTCCTGAAAGCCCAGGTGCTGCTGCTGACGAACCAGGCCGCGAAGATCGGCGAGAGTTTCAGCGAGTCGCGCAAGGGCAGCGAAGAATCCCTCGACCAGTCGCTGAGGCGGCTCAGCAGTTTCTTCCAGCGCCGCCCGTCCGGCAAGGTCGTGGTCGGCAGCGGCAGCAGCCATCCGCTCGCGAACATCTGCGAGGCGCTGGCCGACAAGACCGGCCACAAGATTCCGGACGAGGCGCTGAAGTCCGGCATTGACGAATTGTCGCTGTCGGATGTGCTGCGGCGCGCCGGTTTTCTCTACCGCAAGTTGAAACTGGCGGATTCCGGATGGCACATGCGCGACTCCGGCGCCCTGGTCGCGGTCATGCGCGAGGACGACCGCGCGGTGGCGCTGCTGCCGCAGAGAGGCAAGGGCTACCAGGTGTACGACCCGGTCAGGAAGCAGGATTACCCGTTTGAGCCTTCGATGCTCGCCGACATGTACCCGAGCGCCTACATGGCCTATGCCCCGATGACGGGCGAGATCAAGGGGCTGAAAGACATCTTCAAGTTCAGCCTGCGCCAGGACCTGATTCCCGACATCGTGATTGTCGCGCTGCTGGCGGTGCTGGCCGGGCTGCTCGGCATTCTGACGCCGGTTGCGACCAGTTACATCCTGAGCGACTACATTCCCAACCGCGACCATGTGATGATTTACAGCACGCTGACGGCGCTGTTTGTGGCGATGATCGGCAGTTTGATTTTCGCCGCGGTCAGTTTTGTCGCGACGATGCGGGTCACCCTGCGGATGTCGCTGTCGGTGCAGTCGGGAATGTGGGGGCGTTTGATGCACCTGCCGGTGAACTTTTTCCGCCGTTTCAGCGCTGGCGACCTCGCCAACCGCGCCCTCGGCGTTGACGGAATCCGCGAGGCCCTGACCGGCACCGTGATTTCGTCGTTCACCGCCATCATCGGCGGCGTGATGAATTTCGGCCTGATGGCCTATTACAGTTGGCGCCTGACCCTCGTCGGCATTGTCGTCGTCGCCGTGATGGCGGGCGTGACGGCGTTCATGATCCGCATGCAGTTGCCGTACCAGCGCGAGATTATCAAGCAGCAGGGCCTGATTGACGGGCTTGTGTTCCAGTTGCTGAGCGGCCTCGCCAAGTTGCGGGTCGCGGGCAGGGAGAACTTCGGCTTCGCGCACTGGGGCAAAAGTTACGCCACGCAGAAAGCGTCCGAATACAAGGCGCTGCAATGGCGCGCCGCGCAGGCCACGCTGAACAGCACCTTCGGCGTGTTCTCGACCGTCACGATGTTCTCGTTCATCGTCTATGTGCTGCTCGACGAGGGCGGCGGCACCCAGCCCGACTTCGACCTGACGAGTTTTCTGGCGTTCAACGCCGCCTTCGGGCAGTTCACCTCGGCGATGCTGGGGCTGACGGCGACGCTTGCGACCGTCATCGAGATCATCCCGCTGTATGAACGGATCAGGCCCATCATGGAGGAAGAGCCGGAAGACAGCGCCGGGCGGCTGCTGCTGGACCCGGTGCGCGGCAAGGTCGAGTTTGCGCGGGTGTCGTTCAGTTACAGCAAGGAAGTCGGGCAGGTGCTGCGCGATGTCAGTTTCAAGATTGACCAGGGTGAATATGTCGCTTTTGTCGGCGAGTCGGGGGCCGGCAAATCCACGGTCGGGCGCCTGCTGCTGGGGTTTGAGAACCCCGACTCCGGTTCCGTCTTCATTGACGGCCACGACCTCGGCGAACTCGACATCCGCGAATACCGGCGGCAGATGGGCATTGTGCTGCAAGGCTCGCAACTGATGTCGGGCTCGATCCTTGAGAACATCCGCAGCGGCCTGACCGACCTCGGCCAGAAAGAGGCCGAGGAGGCGGCGGAGCAGGCCGGCCTGCTGGACGACATCAAGGCCATGCCGATGGGCATGTACACGGTGCTGCCGGAAGGCGGCGCCGGGCTTTCGGGAGGCCAGAAGCAGCGCCTGATGATCGCGCGCGCGCTGGCGCGCAAGCCGCGCCTGCTGCTGTTCGACGAGGCCACCAGTTCGCTCGACAACATCAGCCAGGACATCGTCAAGAAAAGCCTGGGGCAACTGAATATCACGCGGATTGTCATCGCCCACCGCCTGAGCACGATTGTGGATGTGGACAGAATCTATGTGATGCTGGACGGCAGAGTCGTCGAGTACGGCACCTACACCGAGTTGCTGCAAAAGGACGGTTATTTCGCGCGCCTGGCGGAACGCCAGATGCTGTAATCCGCGGCTTGCCCGCCGCCGGGCCGCGGCGCGCGGGCGTTGCCAGGCCGTGCGCGAGGCGCCATGAGCATACTTCGTTTCTCCGGCAAACCCCACTTCCGGCTGTTCATCCACCCCGACCAGACCGTCGTCGCAAGGGCCGACGGGCGCTTTGTCATGCGCAACCTGATCGGCGACTGGAAGACCGCCTACCGCACCGGCACCGAGTGGCATTGCCGCCTGATGGACGCCATCGGGCGCGGCGCTTCGTTTGCCGACATCCGCGGCGCGATTCGCCCGCTGCTCGACGAGGAGCAGACGGAGCGGGCGCTGGAGCAGATCAACGACCTGTTCACCGGCGAGGTCGTGGTCGTGAAACTGGTGCCGGAGGACGGCGCCGCGCTGTTGTCGCTGGCGCCGCACGGCGTTGAATACACACCGCAATTCGCGCCCGTCGCCGACGACGAAAAACTGGCGTTGTCGCGCTTTGCGATGCTGCGGCGCGAGGAGGGGCGGGTGTTGCTGGAGACATCGCTCAAGCCCTACCACCTGCTGTCGGAAACGCCCGCGGGTGATGCGTTGCTGGGCCGCTTTCTGCGCGCCGCCGCGGTGTCGGATGTGCTGTCGCAATGGCCGGCGTCCTGGCGCGAACCGCTGCGCGACCTGCTGGCGCTGCTGAAACACGACGGCATTCTGCTGCCGGCGCCGGCGGGCAAAGACTGCCCGGGCCGCGATGACGAGGGCGCGGCGGCGGCGCAATGGGAGGCGCACGATTTGTGGATGCACAGCACCAGCCGCCTCGGCTGCACGCAGGCGGGCTACGGCGAGTTCGGCGGCGTTTTCCCGAACATTGGCCGCAGCGAGCCGGAACCCGCGGTGCGCCCGTCGTGGGACGGCGAGACGATTGAACTGGCGCGCCCCGACATGGAAAAACTGTACAGCAAAGACCGCCCGTTCGCGGCGGTGCAGGATGAACGCCGCACGGTGCGCGGCTACGACGAACAGCACCCGATTTCCGCCGAACAACTCGGGCATTTTCTGTACCGCAGTTGCCGCATCCTGTTCCGCAAGGAAGTGTTGGTGGCGAGTTCGCGTTCGGACACCCCGGGCAGGGCGGTGCTGGATCTGGCGTGGCGCCCGTACCCGTGCGGCGGCGCCAGTTACGAACTGGAGACCTACCTGTCGGTGGACCGCTGCGCCGGCATTGACAGCGGCTTTTATCACTACGACGCCGCCCGCCACTGCCTCGTCAAACTCGGGGGGCGCACCGCCGAAATGGACAAGGCGCTGCGCATCGCCTGCCTGGCGACGGGGCTTCAGGCGAGGCCGCAGGTTGTGCTGCACATGGCCGCGCGCTTTCGGCGGGTGACATGGAAATACCGCGCGGTGGCCTATTCCGGGATGCTGAGAAACGCCGGCGTGCTCTACCAGACCTTCTACCTGGTGGCGACGGCGATGGGAATCGCGCCGTGCGGCCTCGGCGCCGGCGACATTGAACTGTTCCGCAAGATGACCGGGCTGGACCCGATGATTGAGGGCAGCATCGGCGATTTCGCCCTCGGCAGTTTGCCCGCCGGTTACCGCGCGCAGAGCCGGGAGACATGGTTCAACTGAGGCGTTTACGATGAGCATACTCGGCCTTTCAACCAAGCCCCGCTTTCGCTTCCGCTTCCACCCCGCGCAGACGGTGGCCGCGAACGACGACGGCGCGTTTGTCTTTCACAGCATCACCGGCGACTTCGTTTCCACCTACCGCGCCGATGTCGAGTGGCAGCGGCTGTTCGTTGAACTGCTGCAACGCGGCGCGCCGCTTGCGGCCATCCGCAGCGCGGTTTTTCCGCTGCTCGGCGTTCAGAAAACCGCCGCCGTGCTGGCGCAGGTGGATTACTTTTTTCACACCGGCATCGCCGTGATGCAGTTGGCCGCCGATGACAACAACGATGACAACGACGACGGCGCGCTGCTGACCTTTGTGCCGCACGGCCCCCGCTACACGCCGAAATTCGCGCAAGTCGGCGACGACGAGCACCTTGCGTTCTCGCGCTTTTCAGCGGTGCGCCGCGAGGACGACCGCATTGTCGTGGACACGCCGCTGAAACCGTACCACCTGGTGTCGGAGACGCCGGACACCGACGCGCTGCTGATGCGGCTGATGCGCGGCGCGCCGGCGGCGCAGGCGCTGGCGGCAAGCCCGGCGCCGGCGCGCGACGCGCTGCGCGACGCGCTGGCGCTGCTGAAACACGACGGCCTTCTGCTGCCGCTGCCGGCGGGGCGCGCCTGCCTGACCCGCCACGACGAGGGCGAGGCGTCGGCGCAGTGGGATGTCCACGACCTGCACATGCACAGCCGCAGCCGCTCCGGCTACACGCAACTCGGCTACGGCGAGTTCGGCGGCGTTTTCCCGAACATCGGGCGCTACGAGCCGCGGCCCGCGGTGCGCCCGGCCTGGAGCGGCGAGACCGTCGCGCTGGCCAGGCCCGACATGGAAGACCTGTACAAGCAGGGTTTTCCGACCCTTGCCGGGGTGCAGGACTTCCGCCGCTCGGTGCGCGAATACAACGAGGAGCAGCCGCTGTCGCTTGAACAACTCGGCCATCTGCTCTACCGCGCCTGCCGCGTCATGTTCCGCGACGAGTTGGAGTTTGAAAGCCCGTTGCAGGGAGTGGAAGGCAGGCGCACGGTCGGGTTTGCGTGGCGCCCGTACCCGACCGGCGGCGCCAGTTATGAACTGGAGGTGTATTTGTCCGCCGACCGCTGCGCCGGCCTCGACAGCGGCTTTTATCATTACGACGCCGGGCGCCACTGTCTTGTCCGGATTGCCGGGCGCACGCCGGAAGTCGAGGAACTGCTGTACGGCGCGCATGTCGCGACCGCCCACCAGGCGAAGCCGCAGGTTGTGCTGCACATCGCCGCGCGTTTTCAGCGCGTCGCCTGGAAATACCGCGCCATCGCCTATTCGGTCATCCTGAAGAACGCCGGCGTGCTCTACCAGACGCTGTACCTGGTGGCGACGGCGATGGGGATTGCGCCGTGCGGCCTCGGTTCGGGCGACATTGAGTTGTTCCGGCGGATTACCGGGCTGGACCCGATGGTCGAGGGCAGCGTCGGCGATTTCGGCCTCGGCAGCCTGCCCGCCGATTACCACGACAGGCAGCGGCGGTGACTTGCGCGGCTGTCTTATAATGTGCCCTGGTGAACGCAACCGGGGAAGATAAATGCCGATTTTCATGATAGGGACGCAGCGTTCCGGCTCCAACCTGCTGCGGCTGATGCTGCACCAGTCGCCGGATCTCGTGGCGCCGCATCCGCCGCATATTCTGCAGAAGATGAGGCCGCTGCTTCCGCTGTACGGCGACCTCGGCGACGCCGAACGTTTCAACCTGCTGGTGGACGATGTCTGCCGCCTGGTCGAGACCAATCCGGTGGCGTGGCGCGAGTCGCCTTTCGACAGGCCGCACATCCTGGAGCGCTGCAAGGATCGCTCGCTGCTGTCGGTGCTGGCGGCGATTTACGACCAGCACATGTGCGATTTCGGCGCCCGCGACTGGGTGTGCAAAAGCCTCGCCAATGTGCATTTTCTCGACGAGATCAAGGCGCATTTCAACGGCGTCGTGCGCTTCATCTACCTGTACCGCGACGGGCGCGATGTCGCGCTGTCGTTCCAGAAGGCCGTCGTCGGCGAGAAGCACATCTATTCCATTGCGAAACAGTGGCACGAAGACCAGCAGGCGGCGCTGGCATTCTGCCGCGACCACGAAGACGCCGCCTTCGGGCTGGCCTACGAGGAACTGACGGACGACCCGGCCCCGGTGCTCAAGCGGCTGTGCGATTTTCTCGGCATCGGCTTCAACCGCGACATGCTCGCGCCGCACTCGTCGCAGGAGGCCGCGGCGACCTCGGTCGCCGGCGACCTGTGGTCCAATGTGAGCCGCCCGATTCTGCAGAATTCGCAGAAATTCCGCACCCAGATGCCGCCCGAATCGCTTCGCATATTCGAGGCCGTGGCCGGCGACTCGCTGCGCGCCCTCGGCTACGAACTGGTTTCCGGCCCGCCCGCCGGCGGCGCGCCTTTCGACGCCGCCGAAATCGCGCGTTTTGAGGAGGAAAACCAGCAACTCAAGGAGCGGTTCATGCGCGACAACGCCGGCTCGGCGGATTTGAAAAACCGCGCGCCGCAGGAAGAAGTCGTGCAAAGCATCCGCAGGCGCGCCGCCGATGGATGACGCGGGCGCCGCACGCCGCGCCTTCTCCATCGGCAGGCTGTTCTGGTTTTTCCTCCGGATAGGCTGCACCGCCTTCGGCGGCTTCATGAGTTTGATTTCAATCATCCAGATTGAGTTGACCGAGAAGCGCCGCGTGATGGAGCAGAAAGACATGCTCAACGGCATCGCGCTGGCCTCGATTCTGCCGGGGCCGGTCGCGGTCAATGTCACCGCCTACGCCGGGTTTCGCCTCTACGGCGTGGCCGGCGCCGCCGCCGCCATGCTGGCGGTGATTCTGCCGTCGTTTGTGCTGATGATAGTGGCCGCCGAACTCTATCTGCGGTGGGGCGAGTTGCCGGTGATACGCGCGGTGTTCAACGGCATCATCCCGGCGATTGTCGCGGTCATCCTGCAGGCCGGCTGGAACATCGGACGCAAGACCGTGACCGGCGTCAAGCCGTTTGCGGTGGCGCTGCTGGCGGCGCTGGCGATCATCCTGTTCAAGGGCTTTTATGTGACGCTCGCGGTCATCTTCATCGCCGGCGCGCTCGGGCCGCTGCTGTTCCGCGACGCCGCCGCCGCCGCGGACGACGCCGCCGCGACCTCAGCCGTGCCGTTCGCGCTGCAATGGTTGTTCGCCTTTCTGCTGGCGGTGCTGCTGCTGCTGTTTCTGCTGCCGGCGCCGGACTTCATCCGCGCCGCCCCCGTCGCGCACCTGTTCACGACCTTCTCCGGCATGAGTCTGACGCTGTTCGGCGGCGGCTATGTCTTTATCCCGATGATTCAGAAGATCGTCGTCGAGAGTTACCACTGGATTACCGCGGATGAGTTCAACGCCGCGATTGCGATGGGGCAGATTACGCCCGGCCCGATTCTGATCAGCGCCACCTTCATCGGCTACAAGGTGGCCGGCATCGCCGGCGCGGTCATCGCCACCCTCGGCATCTTCCTGCCGCCGGCGATGTTGCTGGTGCTGGCCGCCCACTGGCTCGGCCACTTGCGGAAGTCGGCGCTGTTGCAGCGGGTGCTGCATGGCATACGCATCGCCGTTTGCGGCATGATTTTCGCCGCCGCCGTGCTGATTGCGGGCACCGCAGGCAGCGAGTGGGGCGTGCTGGTGATTTTTGTGCTGGCGCTGGCGGCGCTGATGTTTTACAAGGTGACGCCGGTGCTGGTGATTCCGGCGGCGGGCGCGCTGGGGCTGGCGCTGCACGCGGCGGGGGTGTAGCGCCTCAGGCGTTCAGAAACTCGGCCTCGTCGCGCGACGGGTACACCTTGATAATCTGGTTGAAGCCGGAGACCTCGAAAATCTCCTCGACCAGTTGGTTCATCTTGCACAGGCCGAACGCGCGCTTGTCCTTCTGCAAAGTCTTGGCGATAATAAGAAACACGCGCAAACCGGCGCTGCTGATGAACTCGATGTCCGACAAATCAATCAGTATGCTGCTGTCTTTCTCCTGCTCGATAATCTCGGTTACCAGGCGCTGAAAGACGGGCGCGTTTTCATGTTCGATCTTTCCCTGCGGGGAAAGAACCCATGCGTTTTTGACTTTTTCTTTCTCTATTTCCATCATGAGAATGTTGGTTGGGCCCGGGAGCCGGGCGTTCAGGCGCAAGATTATACCATGCACCGCCCTTTGTCATATTGTGTCATATCGCAACGGCGTCGGCGTCGTCCCGCAGGCAGGCCAGTTCGCAGCCCATTTTCAACGCTGTTTCAACGGGATAGAGAGGATTCCAGGCCCAATGCCGGTTTTCTGCCAGCACGATGACGGACGAGCCGAGGTGAAAGCAGCCCATCTCGTCGCCGCGCGCCAGCGCGATTTCGGCGCCCGGCCCGCCGTAGTGGAAGAAGGCCGCGGCCTGCGAGCGCGGCGCGACCAGCCCGTGCCAGCGGGTTTCAATGGCGGCGACATTGACGGCGCCGACGAGGACGACGGCAATCTTGCCGAATTCGGTGTTGAAGATGCAGACGACGCGCTCGTTCCTCGCGTACAGCCGCGGCACCGTCCTGGCCGCGTACGGCGCCACGCTGAACAGGCGCCCCGGAATGTGGATCATCGTCTCAAGCGTTCCGGCAACCGGCATGTACACGCGGTGGCAGTCCGCCGGCGACAGGTAGATGGTGCAGAACTTGCCGCTGTCAAAATCCGCCGCCGCCGCGGCGCCGAGCAAATCCGCCGCGCTGTACACGCGCCCCTTGGCCTGCGCCAACTGCCCGGCCTGGAAATCGCCGGCTTGCAGCAGCGTGCCGTCGCACGGCGCGGCGAGCGTGCGCGGGTCATCGCAGAATTCGCGCGCGCGCGGCTGAAGACGGCGCGTGAAGAACGCATCAAAACTGGCGTAGGCTTCCGGGTCCGGCTGTTCGGCCTCGCCCATGTTGACATCGAAGCGGCGGATGAACAGGCGCACCAGCGGGTCTTTCAGGCGGGTTTCAAGCCGCGCCAGAAAGAACACCAG
Source organism: Gammaproteobacteria bacterium (assembly GCA_028817225.1). Classification (NCBI taxonomy): domain Bacteria; kingdom Pseudomonadati; phylum Pseudomonadota; class Gammaproteobacteria; species Gammaproteobacteria bacterium. The sequence goes on from JAPPQC010000027.1 coordinate 33,139, forward strand.
CCTCGACACCCAGTGGTGGGGGAAGCAATGGAACAGCCATGTCTTGCACTGTTCCCAGCGGGTTGTTTCACTCATTTGGCGGGTTTCCGGGGGTTCGGCGGCGCGTGGCCGCACCCGCTTACTTTACCCCGTGCGGTGAATTGATACAATCGCGCCATGTCCGGCAACACCACAGGCAGATTGTTCAGCGTGACCAGTTTCGGGGAAAGCCACGGCCCGGCCATCGGCTGCGTCGTGGACGGCTGCCCGCCGGGGCTTGCGCTCGCCGAGGACGACTTGCAGGCCGACCTCGACCGCCGCCGCCCGGGGCGCAGCCGCCACACCACCCAGCGGCGCGAGCCCGACCGCGTCAGCATCCTGTCCGGCGTCTTTGAGGGCGTGACGACGGGCGCGCCCATCGGCCTTTTGATCCAGAATGTGGACCAGAGGCCGAAGGATTACTCGGACATCAAGGACAAGTTCCGCCCGGGCCACGCCGATTACACCTATTTCAGGAAGTACGGCGTGCGTGATTACCGCGGCGGCGGGCGCGCCTCGGCGCGCGAGACGGCGATGCGCGTGGCGGCTGGCGCGATTGCGAAGAAATACCTGCGCGAGCAATTCGCAATCAAGATACGCGCCCACCTCGCGCAACTGGGGCCGATTGTGCTGGACGCCGTTGACCTCGACGCCGCCGAGGACAACGCATTCTTCTGCCCCGACCCGGCGCGCGTCGGCGAACTGGAGCACTACACCGACCGCCTGCGCCGCGACGGCGATTCGGTCGGCGCGCGGCTGCACCTGACGGCGTCCAATGTGCCGCCGGGGCTGGGCGAGCCGGTGTTCGACCGCCTCGACGCCGACATCGCGCACGCGATGATGAGCATCAACGCGGTCAAGGCGGTCGGCATCGGCGCCGGTTTCCGCTGCGTTGAGCAGACCGGTTCGGAACACCGCGACGAAATCACCGCGAAGGGTTTTCTCAGCAACAACGCCGGCGGCGTGCTCGGCGGCATTTCCAGCGGCCAGAACATTGAAGTGGACATCGCGTTCAAGCCGGCCTCGAGCATACGGGTTCCGGGGCAGACGCTTGACGCCGATGGCCGCGAGTGCGAGATTGTCACCAAAGGGCGCCACGACCCGTGCGTCGGGTTTCGCGCGGTGCCCATCGTCGAGGCGATGCTGGCGATGGTGCTGATGGATCACTGGCTGAGACACAAGGCGCAAAACGCCGTTGTCGCCGCCGCCGACTGACAAACTTCAGCGTTCGGCGCGCAGACAGGCGTCGCGCACCGCGCGCTGCGTTGCCGGCATGGTTTCCTCGCGGTATGGCGACGACCGGTAGAGCGCCGCGATTTGCGCGGTTTTCAGCGCGCGTTCCTCGCGGCAGAAGCGGTCGGCGGCGCGCATGAAGGCGGGGTCTTTCAGCCAGTGCGCCGACCAGGTCGGCGTCGGCAGGAACCCGCGCCAGATTTTGTTCTCGCCCTGCGCGCCCGGCTCGAACGCGCGCAGTTGGTGCTCAATGCAGTAGTCAATGCCGCGGTAGTAACATGCCTCGAAATGCAGGCATTCGTAGCGCCCGGAGCAGCCCCAGTAGCGCCCGTACAGTTTGTCGTCGTCACGCAGGTTGACCGCGCAGGCAATGTCCTCGCCGCGGCAACTGGCGACGACAACGACGACGCGGTCGGGCAGCGAACGCCCGATGTCGGTGAAAAAATCCGCCGACAGGGTCGCGTAGCCCCATTTGCGGTCGAATGTGCTCGCGTAGAAGGCGTGAATTTTCCGCCACATCGCCGCGTCAATGTCGCCGCCGTGCAGCACCCGGCACTCAATGCCCTGCTCGTGCACGCGGCGGCGTTCGCGCGCGATGGTCTTGCGTCTTTTCGACGACAGCGCCGACAGGAAGTCGTCAAAGTCGCGGTAGCGGTTGTTGTGCCAGTGGTACTGGCAATCAAGGCGCAGCGCCAGGCCGAGACGCTCGAAGCGCGCGCGTTCGGCGTCGGACAGAAACAGCCAGTGGACGCCGGAACAACCGGCGTCTTCGGCGACGGCGAGGGCGGCGGCGGTCAGGCCGTCGTGCAGGCGCGCGCGCCGCGGGTCGCCCGGCGCGCACAGCAGGCGCGCGGCGGTCACCGGCGTGTACGGCGCGGCGACGACCAGTTTCGGGTAATAGCGCATGTCGCGCTGCGCGTAGGCCCGCTCCCACGCCCAGTCAAAGACAAACTCGCCGTAGTTGTTGGTCTTTGCGTACATCGGCATCGCCGCGCACAGCGCGCCGCCGGCGTCGCGCGCCAGGATGTGGCGCGGGTGCCAGCCGAATTTCGGGCCGGCGCAGTCGCGGGTTTCAAGCGCGTTCAGGAATTCGTGCCGCATGAACACATGGCCGCCGCCTTCAAGGGCGTTCCATTCGTGTTTTGCGGCGGCGTTCAGGCGGGGGGCGATTTCGTACGCCGGTTCGGCGTCGGACGGCGGGTGCTGCGCCTGTTTCGGCTTGGCCGGCTTGGCCGGCTCAGCCGCCATTCGCCGCGAGACGGTCGAGATAGCGTTCGGCGTCGAGCGCCGCCATGCAGCCGGTGCCGGCGGAGGTGACGGCCTGGCGGTACACCGGGTCCATCACATCGCCCGCCGCGAACACGCCCTCAATGCTGGTCGCGGTCAGGTTGTCGGTTCCGCCGCCGGCGGCGGTCTTGATGTAGCCGTGTTCCATCTCGAGTTGGCCGCGGAACAGGTCGGTGTTGGGGCGGTGGCCGATGGCGACGAACACGCCCTGCACATCCAGTTGTTTCTCCGAGTGGTCCAGTTTGTTTCGCAGCGTGATGCCGGTTACGCCGGCGTCGTCGCCCAGCACCTCGGTCATCTCGCAGTTCCACTCGATGGATACATTCTCGTTCTTTTCCTTCTCGAACAGCCGCGTTTGCAGGATTTTCTCGGCGCGCAGCGCGTCGCGGCGGTGCACCAGCGTAACCTGCGCGGCGATGTTGGACAGGTAGAGCGCCTCCTCGACGGCGGTGCTGCCGCCGCCGATGACGGCGACATCGCGGCCCTTGAAAAAGAAGCCGTCGCAGGTCGCGCAGGCGGAGACGCCGCGCCCCTTGTAGGCCTCCTCCGATTCCAGGCCGAGGTACATCGCCGACGCGCCGGTCGCGATGATCAGCGCGTCGCAGGTGTATTCGCCGAGTTCGCCCTTCAGCCGCAGCGGCCTGCTGTTGAGGTCGCTCGCGACAATCTGGTCGTTGACCACCTCGGTGCCGAAACGCTCGACATGCGCCAGCATCTGTTCCATCAGGCCGGGGCCTTGCAGCCCCTCCTCGCCGCCGGGCCAGTTGTCCACATCGGTCGTCGTCATCAACTGGCCGCCCTGCTCAAAGCCCGAAATCAGCACCGGTTTCAGGTTGGCGCGCGCGGCATAGACGCCGGCGGTGTAACCGGCGGGGCCTGAACCGATGATGATCAGGCGGCTGTGGGTCGGTGGTCTGGCCATGGCGTTGCCCGCCGCAAGGGGCGGTTCCGGGATTATACCGGATAGCGCAAAGGCGTTGTTTCAGGTGTTGTGTCATGGCGAGAAACGCACGCGCTATCGCCTTTGTAGCGCGGCACGGGCTGTCCATCGTGGCGCCGCGCAGGACGCGCGTGCATGACGGTGTGCCGGCGGCATGCTGACGGAAGGGCGCGGTGCGGTTAGAATACGGGCGGAGCGGAAGGAGGCGTGTTTGGCGCGTAAATTGCCCGGCGGATTGTCCCGGCCGGAAATCGGTGAAATCAGCGCGGGTCTGCGCCGGCGGGTGCGCGAGGCGTGCGCGCTGCTGCTGGCGGGCGTCGGCCTCTACCTGCTGCTGATGCTGTTCGGCTACCACCCCGACGACCCGTCGTGGGCCAACAACCTGCCGGACGCCGGGGTTCGCAACCCGGGCGGCGTCTGGGGCGCGTGGCTCGCGCACACGCTGTATTTCATCTTCGGCGGCCCGGCGCTGGCGCTGTTTCCGCTCGCGGTGTTTGCGAGCGCGTGGCTGCTGTTTCGCGGCGGCACGTCTTCGCGCCCGTCTTCACGCCACTTCGCCGGCGACCACTGGGTTGTCTGGCTGGCCTTTGTGCTGACGATTTTTTCCGGCTGCGGCCTTGCGACGCTGCATTTCACCGCCGGCGCGCTGCCGGCCACCGCCGGCGGCGTGCTGGGCGAGGCGGTGGCCCGCAGTTTCCACGATGTGTTCGGCATGGTCGGCGCGACGCTGCTGCTGACGAGCCTCGTCATCGCCGGTTTCACGCTGATGACCGGCCTGCCGTGGCTGCGCCTGATGGACACATTGGGCGCGCTGCCGTTTCTGGCGGCGCGGCACGGCGCGGCGGCGTGGCAGTGGCTGCGCGAGCGCCGCCGCGCGAAAGAGGCCGGCGATGTGCGAACGCGCGCCGTCGCCGGCAGAAAACGCAAACTGACGCGCACGGAGCCGCCGCGAATCGAGCCGTCGGTCGAGAAACTGAAGCCGGGCAAGCGCATTGAGAAGGAACGACAGATTACGCTGCCGGTCGGCGGCGCCGGCGGCGAACTGCCGCCGCTGCAACTGCTCGACGAGCCGCCGCCGCACGCCGACATCTACTCAAAGGAAGACCTCGAGACGCTGGCGCGCCAACTGGAGATCAAGATGGGCGATTTCGGCATTGAGGCCGAGGTGGTCGAGGCGCGCCCGGGGCCGGTCGTCACGCGCTTTGAGGTGATGCCGGCGCCCGGCACCAAGGCCAGCGCCATCAGCAGCCTGGAGAAAGACCTGGCGCGTTCGCTGTCGGTGCCGAGTTTGCGCGTGGTCGAGGTCATTCCGGGCAAGTCGGTGATGGGCATCGAGACGCCGAACCGCGACCGCAACCCGGTGCTGCTCGGCGAGATTCTGCGTTCGGCGGAATACGACAAGGCCGCGGCGCCGCTGACGCTGGCGCTCGGCAAGGACATCTCCGGCGCCGCCGTGTTCACCGACCTGGAGCGGATGCCGCACCTGCTGGTGGCGGGCACCACCGGCTCCGGCAAGTCGGTCGCGGTGCACACGATGCTGATGAGCCTGCTGTTCAGGAACACGCCGGCGCAGGTGCGCCTGATTCTGATGGACCCGAAAATGCTTGAACTGAAAGCCTACGAGGACATTCCGCACCTGCTGACGCCGGTCATCACCGACATGAAAGAGGCCGCCAACGCGCTGCACTGGGCGGTGGTCGAGATGGAGCGCCGTTACAGCCTGATGGCGGCGCTCGGCGTGCGCAACATCACCTCGTACAACCGCCGCGTCGCCGACGCCGCCAAAAGCGGCCAGCCGCTGACCGACCCGCTGGCCGCCGCCGCTGCGGGCGAGGAGGGAGCGGCGCCGGCGCCGGCGCTGGAGAGCATGCCGCTGATTGTTGTTGTCATGGACGAATTTGCGGATATGATGATGATTGTGGGAAAGAAGGTGGAAGACTTGATTGTGCGTTTGTCGCAGAAAGCGCGCGCCGCCGGCGTGCACCTGGTGCTTGCGACGCAGCGCCCGTCGGTGAACATCGTAACCGGCCTGGTCAAGGCGAATGTGCCGGCGCGCATCGCCTTTCAGGTTTCGTCAAAGGTGGACTCGCGCACGATACTCGACCAGAACGGCGCCGAGCAGTTGCTGGGGCGCGGCGACATGCTGTTTCTGCCGCCGGGGCAGTCGGTGCCGGAGCGCGTGCACGGCGCGTTTGTCGGCGACCACGAAGTGCTGGCGGTGACCGACTTTCTGCGCGCGCAGGGCAAGGCCGAGTATCTCGACGGCCTGGTGGACGCGCCCGCCGCGGCGGCGACGGCGCCCGGTTTTGAGGACATGGCCGGCGACGGCGCCGACACGCTCTACGACGAGGCCGTCGCCATCGTTACGCAGTCGCGCAAGGCGTCCATCTCCTATTTGCAGCGGCGGCTCAAGATCGGCTACAACCGCGCGGCGCGGATGGTCGAGGACATGGAAACCGCCGGCATCGTCAGCCCGGTGCAGCCGAACGGCGGGCGCGAGGTGCTGGCGGCGGCGCCGCCCGAGGCATGAAACCGGTGACGCGCACCCGGCGGCAATGGCGCGCCCTGGCGGGCGTTGCGGGCGTTGTCGCGCTGCTGGCGCCGCCCGCCTTCGGCGATGCGCTGCGCGATCTCGACGCCTTCTTCAAGATTGAGACCTTTCGCGCGAATTTCGTCCAGCAGGTTTACGCCGCCGACGGCGGCGAGCCGGAGACCGTCTCCGAGGGCGTCGCGCTGTTTCACCGCCCGGGGCGCTTCCGCTGGGAATACGCGCTGCCCGACCCGCTGCTGATCATCACCGACGGGCTGCATTTGCTGATTTACGATTCGGTTCTGCGCCAGGCCTATGTGCAGCCGACGATGACCGCGCTCGGCTCGGCGCCGCTGTTGCTGCTGCTGCACGGCAACAGCCGCAGCATGTTCGAGGACTTTCGCGTCGAGTACATTGAACACGGCGACGACCATGAATGGATCCGGCTGAAGCCGAAGGCGGACGACACCGGGTTTGTGCAGTTTGATGTCGGCTTCAAGGGCGGCGTGCTGGCCGGCATGGTGCTCTACGACCGCTTCGGGCAGCGCACCAGGGTGCGCTTCAACGGCGTCGAGACGGAGATTGCGATTGCGCCGGAGCGGTTTCGCGTCAACCTGCCCGAGGGCGTGGACATCATCGGCAGCCACCTGCGCTGACGCCGCCGCGCGGCGGCGGTGCGCGCCGGCAATGTGCGCCGGCAGCGTGTTTCCTCAGTGCGCGAGTCTGCCGGCCAGTCTGCGTTTCTCGCGTTCCCATTCGCGCCGGCGTTCGTCGGCGCGCTTGTCGTGGGCCTGCTTGCCGCGGCCAACGCCGAGTTCCAGTTTGGCGCGGTTTTTCTGCCAGTACATTTTCAGCGGCACCAGCGTGTAGCCCTTGCGTTCAACCAGGCCGGTCAGGTGCGCGATTTCACGCCGGTTCAGCAGCAGTTTGCGCGTGCGCGTCGGCTGCGCCCCGCTTTGCGGCGAGCAGTCGGGCAGCGGGGTGATGTGCGCGCCAATCAGCCACGCCTCGCCGCCCTTGATCAGCGCGTAACTTTCCTTCAGGTGCGCGCGCTTCTGCCGCAGGCTCTTGACCTCCCAGCCCTCGAGCACGAGGCCCGCCGTCAGGCGCTCCTCGATGGCGTAATCATGCGATGCGCGCGGATTTCTGACAATCAGCGCCGGTGTTTTTGCCGCTTTCATTGCAAATCAGTATAATGGCGTCGCTCCGCCGGAATCCGCGCATTATAGATTGCGCCCGCGGAGAAAGGACGGAAAACGGCGCCATGGCATCCAGCACACAGCACTACACCCACGGCCAGTGGACTTCGCGCCTCGCGTTTGTGTTCGCGGCCACCGGTTCCGCCGTCGGCCTCGGCAACATCTGGAAGTTTCCGTATATGGCCGGTGAAAACGGCGGCAGTACGTTCATCCTGATTTACCTCGTGTGCGTGGCGTTCATCGCGCTGCCCATCCTGAGCGCCGAAATCCTGATTGGGCGGCACGGCAAGCGCAGCCCGATTAATGTGTTTCAGCGCTTTCACCGCGACTACGGCACGCCGCTGTTCTGGCGCTTCGCCGGCTGGCTCGGCGTGCTTGCCGGGTTTCTGATTCTGTCGTATTACAGCGTCATCGCCGGCTGGGTCATCGCCTATGTCTTTCAGGCCGGCGCCGGCGCCTTCGCCAACGCCACCGCCGACAGCATCACCAGCAATTTCAACGACCTGGTGAGCGACCCCGAGCGCCTGACGCTGTGGCACACCTTCTTCATGATACTGACGGTCGCGGTGCTGATGCGCGGCATCCACAAGGGCATTGAGCGCGTCGTCAAATACTTCATGCCGCTGCTGCTGGCGCTGATACTGGGGCTGATTTTCTACAACTTCTTCGTCGGCGACATGGCGCGCACCGCCGGTTTCATGTTCTCGTTTGATTTCGGCAAGGTCACCGGCGAGACTGTGCTGGTCGCGCTCGGGCAGGCCTTCTTCTCGCTGAGCCTCGGCATGGGCGCGATGATGATTTACGGCTCGTACCTGCCGGACAGCGCGCCGTTGTTCGGCACCGCGGCGGTCGTCGCCTTCGCCGACACGCTGGTCGCGCTGCTGGCCGGGCTGATGATTTTTCCGCTGCTGTTCGCCTTCGGCATGGAGCCGGCGCAGGGCGTCGGCCTGATATTCAAGACGCTGCCGCTGGCGTTTTCGCAGATGCCGGGCGGCGTTATTTTCGGCACGCTGTTCTTTTTTCTGCTGCTGATTGCGGCCTGGACATCGGCGCTGTCGCTGCTGGAGCCGATCATCGCCTGGGCCGTCGAGCATCTGGCGTGGAGCCGCGTCAGGGCCGCCGTTACCGCCGGCGCCGTCGCCTGGCTGATCGGGCTTGGCACGGTTTTTTCTTTCAACCTGTGGCAGGACATCCAACTGTGGGACAAGACGGTGTTTGACTTGCTCGACTACCTGACCTCCAACATCATGCTGCCGCTCGGCGGTTTGCTGATTGTGCTGTTCGTCGGCTGGATGCTGCCCGGCGCGGCGGTGCGGGCGGAAGCCGGTTTTCGCAGCGAGCGCCTCTACCGCCTGTGGCGCGTGCTGGTGCGCTGGATTGCGCCGGCGGCGGTGGTGCTGATTCTGTTTCACCTGCTCGGTTGGGAAATCGTCCGGCAGGTGATGAACTGACAGGCGGGCGGTGCCGCTGATTTTGTTTCACCCGGTCGGTCGGTCGGCATGAGCCGGGTGACGCGGGAAGCCGTCGTGCCCTACACCTGCGACCAGATGTACGCGCTGGTGACCGACATCTCCGCCTACGACCGCTTTCTGCCGTGGTGCCGCTCGACCGCCGTCGAGCCGCTTGCCGACGGGCGCGTGCGCGCGCGGCTGGAAATTCGCCACGGCGGCGTGGACTTGTCGTTTGCGACCGTCAACCGCAACACGCCGCCGCAAAGCGTCGAGATGGAACTGGCCGAAGGCCCTTTCCGGCAGTTGCGCGGCGGCTGGCGTTTCACGCCGCTGGGCGACGACGGCTGCAAGATTGCGTTCACCGTCGGCTTCGAGTTCGCCGCGCCGTTTTACCGGCTGTTCCTGAACCGGTTTTTCCACCGGATCACCGCGTCGCTGATGGACGCCTTTCTCGAACGCGCGCGCGCCGTTTATGGACAAAAGCATGGGCACAATCATGGGCGCCATCGCGGTTGAGGCCGCCGGCGTCCGCCGGACGCGGGCAATCACCATCCGCCCGCCGGTTGATGGACACCATCGCGGTTGAAGTCGCCTGCGTCGCCGGCGAACGCCGGCGCCTCGTCAGGCTGACGGTCGAGCGCGGCGCCCGCGTCGCCGACGCCATCCGCCTGTCCGGCCTGCCCGAGGAATTCACCGACATGGACCTCGCCCGCCACGCAGTCGGCGTGTTCGGACGCCGCGTCGCGCTCGACCGCGTGCTCGAGGAAGGCGACCGCATTGAAATCTACCGCCCGCTGCGCCGCACCCCGATGGAAGCCCGCAGAATCCGCGCCGGCCGTTCGGGGGAATGACAAGATGACACGAGTTTGCTCCGGAATACGGCATGTTATGCTATTGTTCCGTGTGCAAGCAGGGTGGCGGTGGCGGGCATCGTTGCGGTTGGCAGGGTATTTTACAAGGAGGTTCGGGGAAATTTGCCATGAGTAACGTGCATCCGATGACCACAGGCAGGATACTCAGCAAGTGCAGCAGGATTTTGTCCAAACTGCCTCTGCTCCATATTGACCCCAGGTACGAGGGTGGGTTCCAGGCTAAAATCTTTCGGGTTTTGTCCAAACTGCCTTTGATTCATATTGACCACTTCAAGAATTATGTGTGCATTGCTATTCCTAAAACGGGTAGCACCACAGTCCGGAGTATGTGCAGGCGTGGCATTGGAGATGGTACCGGACGTCATGAGACTGCCCGGAGCATCATTCGGGAAATAGGGATGGAGAGTTGGCAGAAAAAATTCACTTTTGCAACTGTCAGAAATCCTTATGCAAGAGTAGTTTCAATATATCATGTTAATGTTCCCGGCCATGTCCTTGACTCGAAAACTTATTTTTGTCAGTGGGCAAAAGCCCTTTGCTCTGAGGAGTTATATCCTTGCAGGCGTTCTGCGTATATTGCAGATCGATGGAATCAGGTTGAGTATATCAAGAATGACGAAGGCGATATACTTGTGGATTTCATAGTACATCTTGAAAACATTGAAGAAGACATGAAAATGGTTTGCCAACGACTGAACATTCCTTTCTCCGGTGTTCCGCATATCAACAAGGGCCGGATTTCCTGCGATTACAGGGACTATTACGATGACGAAGCCAGGGAAGTTGTCGGGAACTGGTTCCGGGAGGATCTGGAGCAGTTTGGCTACGACTTTGACGGACTGATAGCCCCCTGATTGACTTACTCCGGTTCGTCGGCGCGCACGCGCCAGAGCACCGGGAAGCGGGGCAGGCCGTTGGCGGTGTGGCCGTGGTGTCTGAAGGTGATGAGCGCGCCGATGGGCGGCGGGTTTTTGCGCTGTGCATCGGTGAAGCCGCTGCCGATTCTGAACGGCGGGCCGTGTTTTGCCTGGACGGTGATGCTGCCGGTCATGCTGGCGAATTTTCCCTTGCCGGGGTGATGGGCGATGCCCGCCACGCGGTCGGCGTGTTCGGGCGCCGCGTCGCGCTCGACTGCGTGCTCGAGGAAGGCGACCGCATTGAAATCTACCGCCCGCTGCGCCGCACCCCGATGGAAGCCCGCAGAATCCGCGCCGGCCGTTCGGGGGAATGACAAGATGACACGAGTTTGCTCCGGAATACGGCATGTTATGCTATTGTTCCGTGTGCAAGCAGGGTGGCGGTGGCGGGCATCGTTGCGGCTGGCAGGGCATTTTACAAGGAGGTTCGGGGAAATTTGCCATGAGTAACGTGCATCCGATGACCGCAGGCAGGATACTCAGCAAGTGCAGGAGGGTTTTGTCGAGACTGCCTCTGCTCCATATAGATTCCTTCAGGAACTATGTGTGCATTGCCGTTCCCAAATCGGGAAGCACCACAGTCCTGAGTATGTGCAGGCACGGCATTGGGGATGGCACATGGCGTCATGAGACTGCCCGGAGCATCATCCGGGAGACAGGGTTGGAGAGTTGGCGGAAAAAATTCACTTTTGCAATTGTCAGAAATCCTTATGCAAGAGTTGTTGCCAAGCATTTGTACTCCGTTCCCGGATGTTTTTACAATTCCAAAACCCATTTCCGGAAATGGGCACAGTGTGTTTTTGACGCAGAGTTGTATCCGTACAGGACTTTTCCCGAAATACTGGATCGCTGGAATCAGGTTGAGTACATCAAGAATGACGAGGGGGATGTGCTTGTGGATTTCATCGTGCGTCTTGAAAACATCGAAGAAGACATGAGAATTGTTTGTCAACGGCTGAATATTCCGTTCTCCGGTGTTCCGCATCTCAACAAGGGCCGGATTTCATACGATTACAGGGACTATTACGATGATGAAACCAGGGAAGTTGTCGGGAACTGGTTCCGGGAGGATCTGGAGCAGTTTGGCTACGACTTTGACGGACTGATAGCCCCCTGATTGACTTACTCCGGTTCGTCGGCGCGCACGCGCCAGAGCACCGGGAAGCGGGGCAGGCCGTTGGCGGTGTGGCCGTGGTGTCTGAAGGTGATGAGCGCGCCGATGGGCGGCGGGTTTTTGCGCTGTGCATCGGTGAAGCCGCTGCCGATTCTGAACGGCGGGCCGTGTTTTGCCTGGACGGTGATGCTGCCGGTCATGCCGGCGAATTTTCCCTTGCCGGGGTGGTGGGCGATGACGCGCGCTTCGGCGTCGTCGAATTTCTTCAGTTTCAGCAGGCCGGAGGAGCGCCCGCCGCGGTAGCGCGACTGGCCGTCGCGCAGCATCAGCCCTTCGCCGCCGGCGGCGGTGATGGCGTTGAGTGTTTCCATCAGCGCGGTGTGGCCGGACACCTTGCGCTGTTGCACGACTTCCATGTACGGACTGGTGGCGGTGGCCGCCAGCGCGCGCAGTCGTTGCAGACGCTCGTTGAAGACGCCGGGCGCGGGCAGGTCGAAGACCATATATCTTACGCGCCGCCACCCTTCGTGCGGCGCGGCGCGGGTGACGATGGACGCGGTTTCGGAGAAAAGGCCGCGCCCGGCCCATAACTCGCCGTCAAGCGGCGTCGGCGGAAAGCCGGCGGTGAACCAGGCCGGCGCGGCGAAGGCGTTGCCGCCGCGTGAAATCAGCCTCTCGCCGTTCCAGCGCGCGCGCACGCCGTCAAACTTTTCGCTGACCCAGTACTGCGACAAATCAATCCCGCCGCTGTACTTGCGCGCCAGCGGCAAGTCCGCCGCGTGCAGCGGCGCGGCGGTCATCAGCGCCGCGATGGCCCACACGACAGCGGCGGTTTTTTGCGGTTTCTGTTTCATGCCGCAAGTATCAAGGCGCACGCCACCACGCGCGGCGTGCGGCGGACAAGCGGTATCATTCAGCCGACGAACGGTCGGCAGCCGGGTTTCAGGCCGGTTGCTGCGGCGGTTCCGGCCTGCGAATGCACACGATGCGGCTGCCGTCAAAGAGCGGCGTCAGCGTTTCAGGTTGGTTCCTGCGGCTTCGGTTTGCGAACGCGCACGACGCGGTCTTCGTCGAAGAACAGCGTCAGGTGGTAACGCTCGTTTTCCTTTTCCAGCGAGTCCAGGTAGTAGATGTAATCCCAGCGGTCGTCATGGAACATGCTCGGCAGCACCGGGTTGCCGAGCAGATAGACGACCTGCTCGCGGGTCAGCCCCGGCCTGATGCGCGCGACGGCCTTTTCATCAAGCAGGTTGCCTTGCGAAATGTCCATCCGGTAGAAGCGCCAGGAGTCGCTTGAAAAGACTTTCCTGAAATAGTCCCCGGCCTCGCTGAAAAGGCCGCCGGAGCAGGCGCCGAGCAGCAGCGGCGCCGCCAGAATCAGCGCCATTCGCGCGTGCGGCGCGGGTTTCTTCCCGCCGGGCGGTTTGGGTGGTAACATGCCCTTATTGTACACCGCCGCCGCGCGGCAGAACGATGCACAAGCAGGATCTGAAAAAAGCCGGCCTCAAGGTCACCATTCCCCGGATGAAGATACTGGAAATCATGGAGTGCTCGGAAGAGCACCATCTGACCGCCGAGGACATCTACCGCAAACTGCTCGAGGAAAAGGAGGAAATCGGGCTGGCGACGGTGTACCGCGTGCTGACCCAGTTTGAATCCGCCGGCATCGTCATGCGCCACCACTTCTCCGAGAAGGGGTCGGCCTGCTACGAACTCGACCACGGCGGCCACCACGACCACATGGTCTGCATTCAGTGCGGCGAAATCACCGAATTCATGGACGACACGATTGAACGCCGCCAGTGCGAAATCGCCAGCAAGCACGGCTATTCCATCAGCGATCACTCGCTGGTGATGTATGTGGACTGCCTCGACCGCGACTGCAAAAACCGCGACCGCGCCAAGGACCGCTGACCGGCGCCGTCCTAAGGCAGCGGTGAATCCGCCGCCATTTCGCCGTCGCCGAGCATCTGCCTTGCGTGTTCAAGCGACTGCTTTGTGATTTTCTCGCCCGCCATCATGCGCGCGATTTCAACGCGGCGTTCGCGCCCGTCGAGTTTCTCCAGTTGCACGCGGGTCTGCGCGTCCTGCTCCTTGACAACGCGGTAATGGTGGGCGGCGCGGCTTGCGACCTGCGGCAGATGCGTGATGCAAAACACCTGCGCGCGGCGGCTGATGGCCTGCAACAGGCGCCCGACGGTGCCGGCGGTGGCGCCGCCGACGCCGCTGTCCACCTCGTCGAAAATCAGCACCGGCATCGGGCGTTTTTTTGACAGCGCCATTTGCAGCGCAAGGCTGATGCGCGACAATTCGCCGCCCGAGGCGGTCGCCGTCAGCGGCTGCAAGTCCTGGCCGGGGTTGGCGCGAATCATGAATTCGGCGCGTTCGCGCCCCGACGGCGCCGGCGCGTCGTCGCCGGCGCCGGCAAAACGCACCTTGAATTCGGCCTTGGCCAGGTTCAGTTTGTGCAGTGTCGCGACGACATTTTTCTCCAGCGCCGCCGCCGTCTTGCGGCGGCGTTCGCTGACGCCGGCGGCCAGTTCGCCGTAGCGTTTTTCCAGTTCGGCGCGCTCGCGCCGCAGTTGTTCGGGGTCGGTCGCCGGGTCGCCGAGTTTTTCCAGTTCGGCGCGCGCGTATTCCAGTTGTTCGGGCAGCGCGGCGGGCTGCGTGCGGTATTTGTCGGCCAGCGCCGACAGGCGGCTGATGCGCTGTTCCAGTTGCGCGAAGTACTCGTCCGACACCTCAATCCGTTCAAGCGCGCCGCGTATCTCGCGCGCCGCCTCGCCGGTCTGCCCCAGCGCCGCCGCGACCAGTTCGCCCGCCGCCGCCAGTTGCGGGTCGGTGTCGCGCAGCTTGTCAACAACGCCCGACGCCCTGCCCAGCAGCGTCGCGGCGTCGGCGCCGTCGTTGTCGTCGAGCATCGCGTGGACTTCGTGAAGCGCGCTTTTCAGGCTCTCCTTTTTCGACAGCAGGCGGTGTTCGCGCTCCAGTTCCCCGTATTCGCCCGGCTTGACGCCGCTGCCCTCCAGTTCCGCAACCTGGCGCTCCAGCCACTCGCGCCGTTCGGTCAGTTCGCGCGCGTTCTCGGCCAGTTGTTCAAGCGTCTCGCCGGCCTCTTTCCAGCGCCGCGCCAGTTGGCCGATTTCGCGCAACTGTTCGGCGTGGCCGCATTGCGAATCAAGAAGATACAGGTGCTTGTCGCGCCGCAGCAGCATCTGGTGGGCGTTCTGGCCGACGATGTCAATCAGGTGCGAGGCGAGTTCCCTCAGTTGCTCCAGCGTCGCCGGCTGGCCGTTGATCCATGCCTGCGAGCGCCCGTCGGCGCCGACGGTGCGGCGCAGAATGCAACTGTCGTCGGCCTGCGCCAGTTCGCGCCGCTCAAGCCACGCGCCGGCCTGCGGGATGTCGCCGACATCAAACACCAGGCTGATGGAAAGGCGGCGCGCGCCCGGGCGTATCAGCCGCGTTTGCGCGCGCTTGCCGAGGGCGAGTTCAATCGCATCCACGAGGATGGACTTGCCGGCGCCGGTCTCGCCGGTCAGCACCGACAGGCCGGCGTCAAACGCGGTTTCCAGCCGGTCTATGATGGCGAGGTTCTCGATGGCCAGGGTTTTCAGCATCGCCTTCGCCGCTCAGAGTTTCTCGCTCCACTTCAGTTTGGTCCTGAGGGTGCCGAAATAATTGTGGCCGAGCGGCTGTATCAGTTTCAGTTTCTGTTCCAGCGGCCTGGTGACGACGCGGTCGCCGGCGTCGAGGTCGCCGCGTATCTGCCCGTCAATCGCCAGCACCGCCTTGTCCGGTTCCGACGACGGCACCGTGACCTCGATGATTTCCCGCGAATGGACGACCAGCGGGCGGTGGCTCAGCGTGTGCGGGCAGATGGGCACAATCAGCGTCGCCTCAAGCGTCGGTTCAAGCAGCGGGCCGCCGCTCGACAGCGCGTAGGCGGTGGAGCCGGTCGGCGTCGCGATGATGACGCCGTCGGACCAGATGGTGTTGACGAAAACGCCGTCTATCGCCGTTTCCAGTTCAATCATGCGCGCCGGGTTCTTGCTGCGGACGGTCACATCGTTGCACGCGCAGAAGCGCGCGATGCAGTCGTCGCCGCGAAGGTGGCGCACATCCAGCATCGCGCGCTCTTCCAGTTGACAGCGGCCCGCGAACATCGCGTCGAGTTCGGCGCGGAACCTGTCCGGCGGAATCTCGACGAGAAAGCCGAGCCGCCCCAGGTTGATGCCGATGACGGGAATGCCGTGCGCGGCGCAGATGTGCCCCGCCTTCAGCAGCGTGCCATCGCCGCCGACGGCGATGACAAGGTCGCAGCGCCGCGCCATCTGCTCGCGCGTCGTGAAGTCAATCTCGTCGCGCGCGCTGATCCATTCGCGGTCTTCCTCGCAGACGGTCAGCGAGTCGAAGCGCTCCAGCAGGTACGCGCCGAGGCGGTCGGCGAGATCGCGCACTTTCTCGTCGCTGTGCTTCAGCACCAGGCCGGGCTGCGCGGCTTTGCGGATGTCTTTCATGGATGGCTCTGTCGTGTTCGGGCGCAATCTGCAAGGCGCCATTATGGAGCATCGGCGGGGATGTCCCATCACCGCCGTGCGCGGCGCGGCGGTGTAATGCGTTGATTGTCCGCCAAAACGGGAATCTCCGCCTGTTTCGCGCCGCCGCCCCCTTGAAACCCCCGGGGAATTCTCCATATATTACCCCACGGGCCGCCGCAGGGAACCAGATGAACGAACCAGAACAACCGGAAGACGCGCCGCCGCCGGAGCGCGACGGCGAATCCGCCGCCGCCGCGCCGCCAAACGGCCTGCGCGCGCAACTTGAAGAAGCCGAACAGCGCGCCGCCGCCGCCGAGGACAAGTGGATGCGCGCGCGCGCCGAAATGGAGAACCTGCGAAAGCGCGGCGAACGTGAATTGCAGCAGGCGCGAAAATACGCGATGGAAGGTTTTGCGCTGGAGATGCTCGCCGTCAAGGACAGCCTGGAACTGGCGCTGCACGGCGGCGCCGGCGAGGCGGGCAGTTCGGGCGGCGGCGACCACCGTGAAGGCGTTGAGTTGACGCTGAAAGCGCTGCAACAGGTGTTTGACAAGTTCGGCATTGAGGAAGTCAACCCGCAGGGCGAGGTCTTCAATCCCGAACACCACCAGGCGATGATGACGCAGCCGGGCGGCGCGCACCCGCCGGGCACGGTGCTGCATGTGATGCAGAAAGGCTACCTGCTGTGCGGGCGGTTGCTGCGCCCGGCGATGGTGGCGGTGGCCGGCGCGGCGCCCGCCGGCAGTGTTGAAAGCGCCGAAAACGCCGAAGACCGGCAAAACCGGCAAAGCAAAGAAAACACGGAAAATCAGCGGAATAACGAAAAATGAAGCCCCCCGCAAAGCACCCCGAAAGGCTTGAAAAACCGGATTTCCCCCTTATTTCAATGTGCACAACCCGAAGAGGAGACAGGGCATGAGCAAGATCATAGGCATAGACCTTGGAACAACCAATTCGTGCGTCGCCGTCATGGACGGTTCAACGCCGAAGATTATCGAGAACAGCGAAGGCGATCGCACGACGCCTTCCGTCGTCGCGTTCAATGAAAACGACGAAATCCTGGTCGGCCAGCCGGCCAAGCGCCAGGCGGTGACCAACCCCGCCAACACGCTGTATGCAATCAAGCGGCTGATTGGCCGCCGCCACCGGGAAGACGAGGTGCAGAAGGACATCAAACTGGTGCCCTACCCGATCGTCAAGGCCGACAACGGCGATGCGTGGGTCGAGGCGCGCGGCAAGAAAATGGCGCCGCCGGAAGTCTCGGCGCGCGTGTTGATGAAGATGAAGAAGACCGCCGAGGAATACCTCGGCGAGGAAGTCGGCGAGGCCGTCATCACGGTGCCCGCGTATTTCAACGACTCGCAGCGCCAGGCGACGAAAGACGCCGGCAAGATTGCCGGCCTGGATGTGAAGCGCATCATCAACGAGCCGACCGCGGCGGCCCTCGCCTACGGCATGGACAAGCAGCAGGGCGACAGGAAAATCGCCGTCTTCGACCTCGGCGGCGGCACCTTCGACATCTCAATCATCGAGATTGCCGAAGTGGACGGCGAGCACCAGTTCGAGGTGCACGCCACCAACGGCGACACCTTTCTCGGCGGCGAAGACTTTGACAAACGCCTGATTGACTACCTCGCCGAGGAGTTCCGCAAAGACCAGGGCATGGACCTGCAAAACGACCCGCTCGCGCTGCAACGGCTGAAAGAGGCCGCGGAGAAGGCCAAGATTGAGTTGTCTTCCGGCCAGCAGACCGAAATCAACCTGCCCTACATCACCGCCGACCAGTCGGGGCCGAAGCACCTCAACATCAAGTTGACGCAGGCCAAACTGGAGTCGCTGGTGGACGACCTGATCGAGCGCACCATCGGCCCGTGCCGGCAGGCGCTGGAGGACGCCGGCATGAAGGCCGGCGACATTGACGAGGTGATACTCGTCGGCGGCCAGACGCGCATGCCGAAAGTGCAGCAGCGCGTCGGCGAGTTCTTCGGCAAGGAGCCGCGCAAGGATGTCAACCCGGACGAGGCGGTCGCGGCGGGCGCCGCGATTCAGGGCGGCGTGCTGGGCGGCGATGTCAAGGATGTGCTGCTGCTGGATGTGACGCCGCTGTCGCTCGGCATCGAGACGCTCGGCGGCGTCATGACGCGCCTGATAGACAAGAACACGACGATTCCGACGAATGCGTCGCAGGTGTTCTCGACCGCCGAAGACAACCAGGGCGCGGTGACCGTGCATGTGCTGCAGGGCGAGCGCGAGAAGGCCGCCGGCAACAAGTCGCTCGGGCGCTTTGACCTGGCGGGCATCCCGCCGGCGCCGCGCGGCGTGCCGCAAATCGAGGTGTCGTTCGACATTGACGCCAACGGCATCCTGAATGTGTCGGCCAAGGACAAGGCGACCGGCAAGGAGCAGTCCATCGTCATCAAGGCGTCGAGCGGCCTGTCGGACGACGAGATACAGCAGATGGTGTCGGACGCCGAGAAACACGCCGAGGAAGACAAACGCTTCCACGAACTGGCCACCGCGCGCAACCAGGCCGAGGCGCTGATACACGCGACAGAGAAGTCGCTGAAGGAACTGGGCGACAAGGCCGAGGCCGGCGAGCGCAAGGACATCGAGGCCGCGGTGAACGACCTGAAAGAGGCCGTCAAGGGCGACGACAAGGCGGCGATTGAGGCGCGGACGCAGACACTGGCCGAGGTTTCGGGTAAACTCGCCGAGCGCATTTACTCGCAGCAGCAGACCGAAACCGCCGCCGCGGACGACGGCGCCGGCAAAAACGACGGTGACAAGAATGACGACATGGTGGACGCCGAATACGAGGAAGTGGACGACTCCAAAAAGTGATTTTTGGCCCGCGCCGCCGGCGGACTGATGGCCAAGCGCGATTACTATGAAGTGCTGGGCGTGCCGCGCCAGGCCAACGCCGACCAACTTCGCAAGGCGTACCGCAAACTTGCGATGAAACACCACCCCGACCGCAACAAGGGCGACGGGTCGGCGGAGGAAAAGTTCAAGGAAGCCAAGGAAGCCTACGAGGTGCTGTCCGACGCGCAGAAGCGCGCCGCCTACGACCGCTTCGGCCACGCCGGGGTCAATGCGTCGGCGGCGGGCGGCGGCTTTGGCGGCGGCGGTTTCGGCGCCGGCGGCATCCACGACATCTTCGACAACATCTTCAACGACTTCTTCGGCGTGTCGCCGGGGCGCGGCGGCGCGTGGGGCGGGCGGGCGTCGGCGCGGCGCGGCCACGACCTGGAATACGAGGTGGAGTTGACGCTGGAGGAAACCGCCTTCGGCGCCGAGAAGAACATTCCGGTTGCGACGATGCAGGCGTGCGGGCGCTGCGACGGCAAGGGCGCCGAGCCGGGCAGCGGCATCCGCGAATGCCCGGCCTGCGGCGGCAACGGCCAGGTGTGGGCGCGGCAGGGGCCGTTCTCGATACAGCGCGCCTGCCCGACCTGCAAGGGGCGCGGGCGCATCATCGAGAAGCCGTGCACCGCCTGCGGCGGCGCCGGGCGCGCGCGCAGCACAAAGACGCTGGCGGTGCAGATTCCGCCCGGCGTTGACCAGGACGACCGCATACGCCTCAGCGGCGAGGGCGAGGCCGGCGCCGGCGGCGGCCCGCCGGGCGACCTGTATATCGTCGTCAACCTGAGGCCGCACGATGTGTTCCGGCGCCAGGGCGACGACCTGCTGATTGATGTGCCGATTTCGCTGACAACCGCGGCGCTCGGCGGCGAGGTGGAGGTGCCGACGCTGAACGGGCGCGTCAGCCTGAAGGTGCCGGCGGGGACGCAGAACGACAAGTTGTTCCGGGTGCGCGGCAAGGGCATCAAGTCCAAGCGCGACTATTTCACCGGCGACCTGATTTGCCGCACCCGCATTGAAACGCCGGTGAACCTGACCGCGCGCCAGAAGGAACTGCTGCGCGAACTCGATGCGTCGCTCGGCAGTTCGCACAAGCATACGCCGAAGGTGGGGCGCTGGATGGAAGGCATCAAGAACTTTTTCGACAACCTGGATCTGAAACTGTGACGCAGCAGGATTCCACCGGCGCGCGCTCCGCCGCGCCCGCCAACACACGCGCCGCCGCGCACACAGGCACACCCGCCGCCGCGTCCGGCGCCGCAGCCACCGGCACATCCGTCGGCGCAGCCGCCGATGCGCGCGCGGTTCGCATTGCGATACACGGCGCCGAGGGGCGCATGGGCCGCGCGCTGGCCGAAGCCGCGCCGTCTTTCGCCGCGCTGGAATGGACGCGCGCCTATACCTTGCCCAACTCGCCGCAGTTGGGCGCGGACGCCGGCGTTGCCGCAGGCGGCGCTGAAAGCGGCGTGCGGCTGGAGTCTTCGGACGCGATCGCCGGCGGCGGCTTTGATGTGCTGATAGACTTCTCCGTGCCGCAGGCCACATTGCGCGCGCTGCAAGCGTGCGTTTCAATGAAGCGGGCGATGGTCATCGGCACCACCGGTTTTTCCGCCGCCGGGACGCGCGAGTTGGAAACCGCGGCAAAGACGATACCGCTGGTTGTCGCGCCCAACATGAGCATCGGCGTCAACCTGTGCCTGAAACTGCTGCGCGACGCCGCCGCCGTGTTCGGCGAAGACGCCGACATTGAAATCGTCGAGGCGCACCACCGCCACAAGGTGGACGCGCCGTCGGGCACCGCGCTGAAGATGGGCGAGGTGGTCGCCGAGGCCCTTGGCCGCAATCTGGAAGACTGCGCCGTCTATCAGCGCCACGGCCAGACCGGCGCGCGGCCTGCGGGCGCAATCGGCTTTCAGAGCATCCGCGCCGGCGACATCGTCGGCGAGCACAAGGTGCTGTTCGCGCTGGACGGCGAGCGCATTGAAATCTCACACAAGGCCGCCAGCCGCCTCGGATTCGTCCGCGGCGCCTTGCACGCCGCCGCATGGGTTGCGGGCCGCACGCCGGGCCTTTATGACATGCGCGCCGTTCTCGGGCTGTGAGCGGGTTTCAGCCGCAGTAAAGCATTGATGCCCCTTCCAAAAGGTATAGCCCGGGCTTTTCCGCGCCGTGCTATACTCCGCCGCAGTAATATGGTCAAAAGACCGGATTCCCTACAATTTCCAAAACTATTCAGGAGTTTCCAAATGAGGAGAATATTTTCTCGTTCCAGCCTGGTGTCCGCCGCCGCGGCTCTGGGGATGATTGCGGGCCTGGCGTCCACCGTGCATGCCGATGAAACCTGCATGTCTCCCTACATGGCCAAGATTGTGGGCCAGGAAGACTATGTCTATATCTGGACGCTTGGCGTCGAGGGATTGGGCGATGAGCAGGACAAACTGGTGACGGTGGCCGTCAACCCCGATTCAAAGGACTACGGCAAAGTGGTCGGCACGCTGTCGGTCGGCGGGCGCAACGAAGCGCACCACTCGGGCCTGACAGACGACCGCCGCTACCTTTGGGCCGGCGGCCTCGACAGCAACAAGATTTTCATCTTTGATGTCCACAGCAATCCGCGCGAGCCGAAATTGCACAAGGTCGTCACCGACTTTGTCGCAAAAACCGGCGGCATGGTCGGCCCGCACACGCTCTACGCGCTGCCGGGCCGCATGATGGTCTCGGCGCTGTCCAACAACAAGGACCACGGTGGCCGCACCGGTCTCGCCGAATACACCAATGAAGGCGAATATGTCACGGCGCACTGGATGCCCACCGACCAGGATCTGCGCGGCGCCGAAAAGAGCGGCAAACTGGCCGACGGCTACGGCTACGATGTGCGGGTGCTGCCGCGACGCAATGTCATGCTGACCTCGTCGTTCACCGGCTGGTCGAACTACATGATGGACTTCGGCACCATGCTGAAGGACGGCGAGGCGATGAAGCGTTTCGGCAACACGATGGTGCTGTGGGACCTGCACACCCGCAAGCCGAAGAAAGTCTTTGATGTGCCCGGCGCGCCGCTTGAAATCCGTTGCGCGTGGCAGCCGAACCACAACTACTGCTTCACGACGACGGCCCTGACCTCGAAGATGTGGATCATCTACGAGGACGAGAAGGGCGAATGGCATGCCAAGGAGAACGGCACCATCGGCGACCCGTCGAAAGTGCCGCTGCCGGTGGACATCTCGATCACATCGGATGACCAGGGCATGTGGGTGCAGACCTTCATGGACGGCAAGAGCCGCTACTTCGACATCAGCGACCCGTTCAACGCGAAGCAGGTCTATGAGCATGTCGTCGGCAGCCAGGTCAACATGATCTCGCAAAGTTGGGACGGCAAGCGCGTGTATTACACATCGTCGCTGCTGGGCAACTGGGACAAGACCGGCGACGCCGACGAGCAGTTCTTCAAGTCGTTCACATGGGATGGCAAGAAGGTGAAACTCCAGTTCGCCGTGGACTTCTACGCCGAGAAACTCGGGCGTCCGCACCAGATGCGTTTCGGCGCCTACTCACTCTACAGCGCCGCGCCCGAAGCCGGCGCCACCAAACTGACCGAGGCGACCCGCTAAGCGGTTTCCGCCAACGGCCCATCGCGGGGCGAGACGGGGGTGCGCCGCGCCGCGCCCCCGCCGCCCCGTTTTTTTGCGCCTATAATTCCTGCATGTATGTCTGTGTTTGCAGGGCCATCACCGAAGAGCAAATCCGGCGCGCCGTCGCCGGCGGCGCCGACACGCTCGCCAAACTGCGCGAAACGCTCGGGCTTGGCGTGGATTGCGGCAAGTGCCTTGAATACGCCAAACGCCTCCTCGGCGGCGCCAAACCCGGTGCCAACAACCCGCCGCGCGCGCCTGACCATTCCCGCCGGGAATGATTCTCAATGTGCGGCGCATTCGCATTTTCCGGCAGCGACAACTTTCGGCGGCGACAACTTCGCCGCCCGGCTTGCGCCCGGTTTATAATGGCGAAGACACAAACGAATTCATTGTTTCAGGAGGTGATGTGTCATGAAAGGCGACCATGGTGTCATTGAATATTTGAACAAGGTCTTGCGAAACGAGTTGACGGCCATCAACCAGTATTTTCTGCATGCCCGCATGTACAAGAACTGGGGCTTTCACAAACTCGACGAGCACGAATACAACGAATCCATTGACGAGATGAAGCACGCCGACCTGCTGGTCGAGCGCATCCTGTTTCTGGAGGGCCTGCCCAACCTGCAGGACATCGGCAAACTGCTGATAGGGCAGCAACCGGAGGAAATGCTGCGCTGCGACCTTGAACTGGAGCGCATGGCGGTGCCCGACCTGAAGGACGCCATTGCGTACTGCGAAAGCAACGGCGACTATGTGTCGCGCGAGTTGTTCGATAAAATTCTTGAAAGCGAGGAAGAGCACATTGACTGGCTGGAAACGCAGTTCGACCGCATCCGCCGGGTCGGAATCGAGAACTATCTCCAGTCCATGATGTGACGCCGCACGCAGGCGCCGTACACAAAAACGGCCTGACATTCCGCTGCGGAATATCAGGCCGTCACTGTCCCGAAGGAGGCCCGGGAATCTGGTGGAGGCGGCGGGAATCGAACCCGCGTCCGCCCATTCTCCGCCTTTGGCACTACATGCTTAGTCCGTCTTCGTATCCTGGCCGCTTTTGACGGACAAAAAATCCGGCCAGGCTGTCCGCATTAGGAGTTTAACCGGCAGGCCGCGAACCAGCCGTCCGGCGAGCTTGTAAAAATGACTCCCGCTCCGGCGTTACAAGCACCGCCGGGCGGAAGGCATAGCCGGTTTTTTAGGCCGCTAATGCGTAGTTGTCTTGGTTGGCAACTATTGGTTTGCGGCAAGTTTAACGAGTTTAGCCACCTGCTCGGCATGCGCCTCCGGTTTTGCAATGTGCGTCGAAGCCGAATCGCCCCCGGAAACTCCAGTATAGCACGGGCGCGCAACCCTGTGGCGCGGGCGGCGCAGCCCCGGCCCGCCGCCCGCCCGCCGCCGTCTATAATGGCCGCCATGCAAGTCCTCTACGGCCCCTCGCCCTTGTCGGAATTCAGGCGGCGGCAGTTGCTCGCCCGCTTGCAGTTGGCATGCGCCGTCGTTTCCGGCCTGCGGGCCGCCGCGGTTTATTTCCTCGACATGGACGGCGCCCCCGGCGAGGACGCGCGCCGCCGCCTTGAATCGCTGCTGGCGCCGGACGGCGTTCTTGCGTCGGCGCCTGCCGATGCCGGCACCGCCGACACTGCCGTTGATGTTATTCCAAGAACGGGAACGGTATCTCCGTGGTCCAGCAAGGCCACCGACATCTTCCATGTCTGCGGCCTGGAACAGGTGCGGCGTGTCGAGCGCGGCGTTCGCTACTGTCTGTCGTCAAACCGCCCGCTGTG
Organism: Gammaproteobacteria bacterium; assembly: GCA_028817225.1. NCBI lineage: Bacteria > Pseudomonadati > Pseudomonadota > Gammaproteobacteria > Gammaproteobacteria bacterium. The sequence continues at coordinate 57,522 of JAPPQC010000027.1, forward strand.
CGCCGCTGAGCGCGATGCGTGCGCGGCGCTGCTGCACGACAGAATGACCGAGGAAGTGTGTTATTCGCCGCCGCCTTCGGGCCGTGTTTTTGCGCGCGCCGAGGCCGGGCCGCTGCGCGAGGTTGCGCTGGACGGCGACCCGCGTGCGCGGCTGGAGGCCGTCAACCGCGACTGGGAACTCGCGTTGTCGCCGGACGAAATCACCTATCTGCTCGATTACTATCGCGGGCAGGCGCGCGCGCCGACCGACGCCGAACTGATGATGTTCGCGCAGGCCAACTCCGAACACTGCCGCCACAAGTTGTTCAACGCCGAATGGACGCTCGACGGGCGCCGCCGCGAAAAGACGCTGTTTGAGATGATCCGGCACACGCACGCCTGCTCGCCGCACGGCATGCTGTCGGCGTATGAAGACAACGCCGCCGTCATCGCAGGCGCCGCGGCGCGCCGCCTCGTTGTGGATGCCGAAACGCGGCGTTACCGCTGCGTTGAGGAGCCGCAGCCCATCCTGATAAAGGTCGAGACCCACAACCACCCGACCGCCATCTCGCCGTTTGCCGGCGCCGCCACCGGCGCCGGCGGCGAAATCCGCGACGAGGCGGCGACCGGGCGCGGCGGGCGTCCGAAGGCCGGGTTGACCGGCTTCAGCGTGTCCAACCTGCGTATTCCGGGGTTTGTGCAGCCGTGGGAAGGCGCTGAAAGAAGGCCCTCGCGCATCGCCTCGCCGCTGCAAATCATGATTGAGGCGCCGATAGGCAGCGCCAACTACAACAACGAATTCGGGCGCCCGAACCTGTGCGGTTATTTCAGGACCTTCGAGCACGCCGCCAACGGGCGAACCTGGGGTTATCACAAGCCGGTGATGGTCGCCGGCGGCCTCGGCACGCTGCGCGCGGGCCACATCGCCAAGCGCGCGTTTGCCGACGGCACGCCGCTGGTCGTGTTCGGCGGGCCGGCGATGTTGATCGGTCTCGGCGGCGGCTCGGCGTCGTCGGTCGGCGGCGGCGCCAGTTCGGAGCAACTGGATTTCGCGTCGGTGCAGCGCGACAACGCCGAGATACAGCGGCGCTGCCAGGAAGTCATCGAGCAGTGCGCCGCGCTCGGCGATGACAATCCGGTTCTGGCGATACACGATGTCGGCGCCGGCGGCCTCGCCAACGCGCTGCCGGAACTGGTGCACGGCGCGGGCCTCGGCGGGCGTTTGCAACTTCGGGATATTCCGTGCGCCGACGGCGGCCTGTCGCCGATGGAAATCTGGTGCAACGAGGCGCAGGAGCGTTATGTCGCCGCGATTGACGCCGCGCGCCTGCCGGACTTTCTGCGATTCTGCGAACGCGAACGCTGCCCGGCGGCGGTTATCGGCAGCGCCACCGCGCGGCGGCAACTGGTTGTAACAGACCGCCTGCTTGGGCGCGACGCGGTGGACATGCCGATGCCGGTGCTGCTCGGCGACCCGCCGCGTGGCTCGCGTTCGGTCGCGGCGGCGTTCGGCGCGGCGGGCGCGGCGGCGCCGGACGACATCGGCGTTGACGATGCCGTTGAGCGCGTGCTGAAAATGCCGGCGGTGGCGTCGAAGTCGTTCCTGATTACCATCGGCGACCGCAGCATCAGCGGGCTGGTGGTGCGCGACCAGATGGTCGGGCCGTGGCAGACGCCGGTCGCCGATGTTGCCGTGACGGCGGCGGATTATTCGGCTTATGCCGGCGAGGCGATGGCGATGGGCGAGCGCACGCCGGTGGCTGTTTGCGACGCGCCGGCGTCGGGGCGCCTGGCCGTGGCCGAGGCGCTGCTGAACATCCTGTCGGCGGATGTGCGGGCGCTGGGCGATGTGCGGCTGTCGGCCAACTGGATGGCCGCCGCCGGCGACGACGCGCAGGCGGCGGCGTTGTTCAACACCGTTCGCGCGGTGGCGCAGGAATTGTGCCCGGAACTCGGCATTGCGATTCCGGTCGGCAAGGATTCGCTGTCCATGCAGATGGCGTGGCGGGCGGACGGGCGCGATGAACAAGTGGTGTCGCCGCTGTCGCTGGTGGTGTCGGCGTTCGCGCCGGTCGGCGATGTGCGCGCCACGCTGACGCCGCAACTGCGCCCGGACGCGGCGGGCGCGAGGCTGTGGCTGATTGATCTCGGCGGCGGCAAAAACCGCCTCGGCGGTTCGTGCCTGATGCAATCTTGCGGGCGCACCGGCGGCGCGCCGCCCGACCTGGATGCGCCGCAAAAACTGACGGGCCTGTTCGGCCTGCTGCGCGAATTGCGCGAACGCGGCCTGCTGCTTGCCTACCACGACCGCAGCGACGGCGGCCTTTTTGCGTGCCTTGCCGAGATGGCGTTCGCCGGGCATTGCGGCGTGCGCTGCGATGTGCGCGGCGACGACGCCGGCGCGGACGCCGGGCTGCTGGCGCCGCTGTTTTCGGAAGAGTTGGGCGTTGTCATTCAGGCAACGGCGCAGGCGGCGGAGCAGTTGCCGTCGCTTGCGCGGCGTTATGGTTTGTCTTCCGACTGCCGCGACATCGGCTGCTGCATTCCCGAACGCAAACTGGAAATTCGCGGCGGCGAACAATCGCATTCGTGGGATTTGATGCGACTGAAACGGTGGTGGTCGGAAACCGGTTTTCATATCCGCAAGTTGCGCGACCATCCCGACTGCGCGGCGCAGGAACTCGACAGCGTGTGCGACGGCGGTGATCCCGGGCTGGGGGCGTCGCTGACATTTGACCCGTCCGATGATTCGTTTGCGCCGCCGCCGGAGGTTGGCGCAATGCCTGCGGCGGCGCCCGTGGCTGGCGCACGGTCGGCGTCGGCGCCCGTGCCCGGAGCAAAGCCTGCGGCGGCGCCCAAAGTGGCTGTGCTGCGCGAGCAGGGCGTCAACGGGCAGATGGAAATGGCGGCGGCTTTTGCGCGCGCGGGTTTTGATGTGCGCGATGTGCACATGAGCGATTTGATTGCCGGGCGCGAGGACTTGCGGTCGTTTCACGGGCTGGCCGCGTGCGGCGGCTTTTCCTACGGCGATGTGCTCGGCGCCGGCGCCGGCTGGGCGCAGTCGGTGCTGCTGCACGGGCGCGTGCGCGATGCGTTCGCGGGTTTTGTTGCGCGCGACGATACCTTTGTACTCGGCGTCTGCAACGGCTGTCAGATGCTGTCGCGCCTGTCCGGCATGATTCCGGGCGCGGGCCACTGGCCGCGTTTTCAGCGCAACCGCTCCGACCGCTTCGAGGCGCGGCTGGTGATGGTCGAGATTCTGCCGTCGCCGTCCATCCTGCTCGCGGGCATGGAAGGCTCGGCGCTGCCCGTCGTCGTCGCGCACGGCGAGGGCCGCGCCGTTTTCGGCGAAGACGCGCAGCGCCGGGCGCAGTCTTTCATCTGCCTTCGTTATCTGGACAACGATGGCCGCGCGACCGAACGCTACCCGCAGAACCCGAACGGCAGCGCCGGCGGCGTCACCGGGCTGTGCAATGAAGATGGCCGCGTAACCATCATGATGCCCCATCCGGAGCGGCTGTTTCGCAGTTGCCAGCACTCCTGGCACCCGCCTGGCTGGGGCGAGGAAGGCCCGTGGCTGCGCCTGTTCCAGAATGCCCGCCGCTGGCTGGCGTAGTGGCGGCGGGATGAATACGACGGCGAACAACGCGGCGGCGCCGGCGCTGCACGAGCATCTGAACCGCTGCGCGTCGGCGGCGCCGGATTATCTTTCCTTTGACGGCGGCAAGATACCGCGGTTCACGGCGGAGTTCTGGACCGCGAAACAGCGGCAGGGCAACCCGATTCATGAAGTCTCGTACCGGGCGTGTTTCAAGGCGCAACTGCCGGGCTTTTTCATCGGCCTGCTGTCGTCTGAGGGCGATGTCATCTACGACCCGTTCGCCGGGCGCGGCACCACCGCCGTCGAGGCCGCGCTGAACGGGCGCATTCCGGTGTCCAACGATGTCAATCCGCTGAGCGAGGTGCTGGCTCGCCCGAGAATCGAGCCGCCGTCGCTTGACGAGGTGCAACAGCGTCTTCTCGAATACCCGGCGCCGCGGCGCGCGGCGGACGCCGGCCTGTCCATGTTCTACCACCCCGACACCGAGGCCGAAATTCTCGCCCTCAGGGACGAGTTGCAATCCAGGCGCGCGCGCGGCGCCGAAGACGCCACTGACCGGTGGATACGGATGGTGGCGACCAACCGGCTGAGCGGGCATTCCCCCGGCTTCTTCTCCGTCTATACGCTGCCGCCGAACCAGGCCGCGTCGCGCGACGGGCAGGTTCGGATCAACCGCAAGCGCCGCCAGGCGCCGCCGTACAGAAATGTCCGCGACCTGATTGCGAGAAAATCGCGGCAACTGCTGTCCGGCCTGGATGCGCCGCGCCGCGAGGCGATGCGCCGCCGCGCGCGGCACGCGGTTTTCATCGCCGCCGACGCCTGCGAAACGCCGCAAATCCCGGACGCCTCGGTTGCGCTGACGGTCACCTCGCCGCCGTTCCTCGATACCGTGCAGTATGCGAAAGACAACTGGCTGCGCTGCTGGTTCAACGGCATTGACGCCGCCGCCATTGAACGCAACGCGGCGCTGGCGCGCGATGTGGGCGCGTGGCAATGCGCGATGACGAAAGTTTTCCGCGAACTGCACCGCGTTACCCGCCCCGGCGGCTGGGTCGCGTTTGAGGTCGGCGAAGTCAGGAATGGCCGCATCCGTCTGGAAGAACATGTGCTGCCGGCGGGGACGGCGTCCGGTTTCCGCTGCACGGCGGTCATGATCAACCGCCAGCAATTCACCAAGACATCGAACATCTGGGGCGTCGGCAACAACCGCGGCGGCACCAACACCAACCGGATTGTGCTGTTCAGGAAAGAGTAGGCGCGGCGCGCCCCGGCGGGCGCCCCTTCACGCACATTTCACGCCGCTTGCAACCTGGGCGGGGTTGGCACAATATAATATGCCGGGGAGGGCGAAACGGAGGTTCCACATGCTGATACAAATCACAAAAAAATCACAACCGAAGGCGTCGGAAATCACGCCGCACGCGGTGTACCTGAAACGCCGTGAATTCATCAGGGCGGGCGCGGGCGCGCTCGCCGCCGGCCTGTTGCCGGGCGCCGCGGGCGCCGCGTTAGGGCCGGACTTCGGCGACCTGCCGGACAGCCGCTACAACACCGACGAGGAATGGACCTCGTACCACAATGTAACCACCTACAACAACTTCTACGAACTCGGCACCGGCAAGGCCGACCCGCACAAGAACGCCGAGCGGCTGGTTACCGAGCCGTGGAGCATTGAGGTGTCGGGCGAGTGCGCCAAACCCGGCGTTTATTCGGTTGAGGACTTTGTCAAGCCGCACAAACTGGAAGACAGAATTTACCGCCTGCGCTGCGTCGAGGCCTGGTCCATGGTCATTCCGTGGGTCGGTTTTGAGGTGGCCGAGGTCGTGAAGCGCTGCGAGCCGAACTCCCACGCCAAATATGTCGCCTTCAAGACGATATTCGACCCCGACAACCTGCTGGAGCAGAAACGCCGGATTCTGGAATGGCCCTACAAGGAAGGGCTGCGGCTGGACGAGGCGATGAACCCGCTGGCGATTTTTGCGGTGGGGCTTTACGGCAAGGTGCTGCCGAACCAGAACGGCGCGCCGCTGAGACTGGTGGTGCCGTGGAAGTACGGTTTCAAGAGCATCAAGTCCATCGTCTCGATGGAGTTCACGCGCGACGAGCCGCCGACGGCGTGGGGCAGGCAGGCGCCGGGCGAGTACGGCTTTTATTCCAATGTCAATCCCGAAGTCAGCCATCCGCGATGGTCGCAGCGGCGCGAGCGGCGCATCGGCGAATTCGGCAAGCGCAAGACGCGGATGTTCAACGGCTACGAGGAAGAAGTCGCGCATCTCTACGCCGGCATGGATCTGAAGAAAAACTTCTGACTTGAGCAACGGCGCCGCCACCGGTGTTTCCCCGCAGGGCGCGCGCGCCATCCGCGCCGCCCGGGTTTTCGTCCACATCGCCTGCCTGCTGCCGCTGGCGTGGCTGGTGTGGACGGGCGTTTACCGCGATCTCGGCGCCAACCCCATCGAATACATCACGCGCTTTCTCGGCGACTGGACGCTGCGCCTGCTGCTGATTACGCTGGCGTTCACGCCGGTCGCCGCGCTGCTGCGCGTGCGGATTGTGCGCTACCGGCGCGCCGTCGGCCTGTATTGCTTCTTTTACGCCGTGTGCCACTTCATCACCTACATCTGGCTTGATCAGTTCTTCGACTGGCAATCCATCGTCGAGGACATCGTCAAGCGGCCCTTCATTCTCGCCGGCTTCACCGCGTTCGTGCTGCTGATACCGCTGGCCGCGACCTCCAACGCCGCCGCCGTGCGCTGGCTGCAACACCGCTGGAACCGCCTGCACCGCCTCGTGTATGTCATCGCGATCGTCGGCCTGCTGCACTACTGGTGGCTGGTGCGCGCCGACTTCTTGAAGGCGTGGATTTATCTGGCGATACTGGCGGTGCTGCTGGGCTACCGGCTCTGGCGCTTCGCCGCGTCCAGGAACCTGAGCCGCGGATAAACCCGCAAACCGGGCCGCCCGGATGGATTGCCGCCGGGTTTGTGCTATGATGGGCGGCATCAGTTTCACAGTGATGATTTGACAATGGGATTGTTCAAGAAAAAGCCCAAGGACTTCAAGGCGACGATTGCGAACACCGGCGAGACTTTTGATGTGAACGGCGGCATCAACCTGCTGCAGGCGGCGCTCAACGCCGGCATCAAGTGGCCTCATGATTGCCGGGTCGGCAGTTGCGGCACCTGCCGCTGCCTGCTGAAGGAAGGCAAGGTCAAGCCGCTGAACGACTTCTCCTATGTGCTCGACAAGGAGATGCTCGACAACGGCATGATCCTGGCCTGCCAGGCAAGGCTGAAAAGCGACATCACCGTCGAAGTGGATTTCGAACAGGACGCGCTGCGCTGACGCTCAGCGCGCGAGTTCCTTCAGCGTCTCCAGCGACGGCGTGAAAAACATCGCGCCGGACACCGGCGTGGTGTAGTCCATCAAGTGGTCGTGCAGGCCGTCGCCGGCCTGTCCGTACATGCGCGCCAGCATCTTTTCGATGATGTCCGGGTCATTCGTGTAGGCGGCGAAGAACAGGCCGCTTTCGCCGGCCAGCGAGTGGTACGCCATGCTGTGGCGCACGATTTCAAGTTCCTCGCCGTCTTCCTCGATGACGACGCGGCTGATGTGCGCCGTCTCCGGTTTCTCGTCGTCGGGCAGTTCCACGCTGTCGGGTTTGGTGCGGCCAATGACTTTTTCCTGCTCTCGCACGCCGAGCCGCGACCACGACGCCAGGTCGTGGCGGTAGCGCTGCGTGAACAGAAAACTTCCGCCGGCGAACTCGCCGCTGTCAATCAGCGCGGTTTCGGCGCGCTCGCGGTCTCCTTCCGGGTTTTCGGTGCCGTCAATGAAGCCGGTCAGGTCGCGCGAGTCGAGGTGTTCGCTGCACGCCGTTTCTTCGGTGATTTCCAGCG
>JAPPQC010000027.1:70000-72585 GCA_028817225.1 Gammaproteobacteria bacterium
GACCGGCACGCCTTCGCTGCCGCTCGACATCCGCTATTACCGCACCGACCTGGGGCGCCTGTTCTGGAAGAGTTCGCGGCGCGGCGTGGAATGGGACGCATCGCTGTATTTCAACGACATCGAGCACGGCATGAACAACTACCGCCTGCGCCCGGCGCCGGACTTCGACGCCATTCCCGGCCCGGACAGCGCCAAGTTGCCGCCTTTCCGCGGCGATGACCGGCGCCATGTGGATGTCGGCAGCGACGGCGCCGGGCTTTCCGTGTCCGCCTCGTTTGACTGGCTGCGCGGCGCGCTGCGGGTGGGGCTGGAAGGTCACCAGGCCGAGCACTGGTCCACCGTGCACGACCCCGATGTCGCGGCCTTCTTCGTGACCAACTTCAACGACTCGCAAACGGACAAGTGGGCGCTGTTCGCCGAATGGCGGGGCGAGGTGGCGCCGCGCTGGCGCGCCGCTTCCGGCCTGCGCTACAACCTGGTCCGCGCCTCGACCGGCGCGGTGGATGCGCTGCCCGCGCGCCTGGCGGAGCGCGGCACCGCCAACGCCGTCACCGACGGCGCGCGCCGCCTGCGCGACCGCTTCAACGCCGCCGACCGCAACCGCACCGACCGCAACCTCGACGCCTTCGTGGAAGTCGGCTACGCGCTGAACGAGCGCCTTGAACTGGTGCTCGGCGCCGCGCAAAAAACCCGCTCGCCGGGCTACATCGAGCGCTACACATGGCTGCCGCTGGAGATCAACGCCGGGCTTGGCGACGGCAACAACTATGTCGGCGACCCCGAACTCGACCCCGAGATCTCGCGCGAGATCGAGGCCGGCCTCGACTGGAACAGCGCCTCGTTCAGTTTCGAGCCGCGCCTGTTCTACCGCCGCATCAGCGACTACATACAGGGCGCGCCGGTGTCCGGCGTCTGCGATTATGCGACGGACGGCGCCATCAACAGCGACGGCGAGGCGCTCGTCTGCGTCAGCCGCCTGGCAAACGGCGATTCAAGCCCGAAACAATTCGCCAATGTGGATGCAAAAATCTACGGTTTTGATGCGCGTTTCGGCTATCACCTGGATGCGCGCTGGACGCTGGACGGCGTTGTCAGCCTCGTGCGCGGGCGCCGCCGCGACACCGGCGACAACCTCTACCGCATCGCGCCGCCGCGCCTGACGCTGGGGCTGGAGCGCAGGGACGGGATGTCGAGTGTGCGCCTGGAAACCGTCCTCGTGCGGCGGCAGGACAAACTGGCGCGTTCGCTGCTGGACGCCGACAACCTCGGCGGGCGGATTGACACCGGCGATGTGCCGGGTTACGCGCTGGTCAACTTTCGTTACAGCCGCGCCTGGCCGCGCTACGGCCTGAAGTTCAGCGGCGGCGTTGAGAACCTGCTGGACAAGGACTACGCCGACGCGCTGTCCGGGTTCAACCGCGTTGGCGAAAGCGATGTCGGCGTCGGCGAGCGCATTCCCGGCCCGGGCCGCAACGCCTGGCTGAGTCTCGGCTACCGCTGGTAGTTGTTTGCCGGCGCCTGCGCCGGCGCCGCAATCAGCCTTCCGACGCGAGGCGCGACCAGTATTCCTTCCACGCGGCGGTGCCGATGCGGGTCAGCGGGTTTTCGCTCGGCGGGTTCCAGACGCCGCCCGCGAAACTGCTCATCATCTCGTCGTCCATTGTGCCCATGGCCTCGACGATCGCCATCGCCTCAATGCTCTCGGCGCGGGCGCCGGAGAAGTCTTCGCTGGTGAAGTCGCGCCCGTAGCGGTGTGCGATTTCCGCGATGTCGTCAATGTCATCGGCGTCGCCGAGTATCGCGCACAGTTCGGCGTCTTTCTTCGCCTTCGTGAGGAATTTCTTTATTTCCACATTTCTGTTCACTTCAGGTCCTCCATGGGTTGACACTTTCGTGGGCCGCCATGATAAAGCAATTTGCCTGCCGCGTGGGTTCAGATACCTCTGACATCACCCGGCGCGGCGCAGGCGTCCGTGGTAAATCGCGGTCGCGGCCAGCGCGCCGTCCACGCCGCAGGCTTGCAGTGCGCGCAGGTCGCGTTCGTCGCGCACGCCGCCGCCGGCAATCAGCCGTCCGCGGTGGCGCGCGCGCAGCGGTTTCAGCCGGGCGATGTCGGGGCCGCACTGCGCGCCGACCCGGCCCAGCGTCAGCGCGATGACCGTGTGCGGCCACGCGCCGGGGCGTTGCAGCAGGCCGCCGTCGGGCGGGCGTTTCGCGTCGAAGTCGAGAGACAGAATATAATCCGTGTCATTGAACAGCGAAAGGTCGTCCGCGAGCGTCTCGGTGCCGACGACGGGCAGCACGCCCGGCTGCGGCCCGGCGATGTCGCGGCGGCGGCGGACGCCGGTGTCGAGCCACACGCGCAGCGCCGGAAAACGGCGGCGAATGTCGGCGATGGCCGCGCGGTTTTTGCCGGCGGCGGCGATGTCGCCGTATTGGCCGGTGCCGGTGTTGTCGCCGGTGCCGGTGCCGTCGCCGGCGATGGCGTCGAGGTCGGCCACATACACCGTGTCGGGCGGGCCGGGCGCCGCGCCATCGAGCAGGCGCGCGATGACATCCAGCGGCTGCGCGCTCGGAAACAGCGG
>JAPPQC010000028.1 GCA_028817225.1 Gammaproteobacteria bacterium
CCAACTGGCGCTGGCCCACCGGAAACGCGGCGGGCCCGCCCGGGTAGGCGTTGTTCGGGAACACATTGTTGCCCACGCGGAAGCCCGCCGCCGGGCAGAAGTCCTCCGGTTCCGCCGGGTCGCGGCCCGCCACCCGGTTCGGCCTGATTTCCCAGTTCACCGTCACCGTTGTCGGATGGTCCAACCCGCTGGTGAGCCGCATCAGAACCAGGCGAAATTCGCCTTCGTCCGCGCTGATGGCGGCGGGGGTGAATTGCCGGTTCAGCACCGCGACATCCAGAACGCGCGGCGGATTGACGACGAGGGCCACCACATCGGAATCGGAACCGCCGGTAACGCTGTCGGTCACCGTCAGCCGGAAGTAGCGCGGCAGCGGCGCGGCGCCCTGGTGCGCCCGCAGCAGCACCGTCGGTCTCGCGGTGTCGGCGCCGGTCAGTCGCGTCAGCACGGCGGCGGGGGCGGTGCTGGCGATTGCCGGGGCATTGACATCGTCGGCGGCCACCTGCCGCCACGAATACTGCAAGCGCTCGCTGCGGCTGGCCGCGTCCACGCTGTCGCGGGCGGCGAGACTGCCGCTGCCGTCCAGCGTTACGACGATGCCCTCCAGCGGCGCATACAGCGTCTGGTCGGGGCCCGCGCTGGCGCGCGCGCCGGCGCCGCTGCGGTAGTTGACGACGACTTCATCAAACCCGGTGAGGCCCTGCCGGTCGGTCGCCGTCAGCCTCAGGGTGACGGCGCCGACGGTGCCGCGCTGGATATTGACGACGCTGATGACGGGATTGAGGACATTGTAGGCGGTCATCTCGTCGCCGAGAACCGCGTCGGTCGAGAAAACAACCGGCGGAAACGACGGGCTTTGGCTCCACTCCAGTTGCAGCGGGCTGCCGTCCGGGTCGCTGGCCGTGGCGCTGACAATCCGGAATTCCTCGTTCTCGTCAACCATGATGGCCTCGCCCGCCTCCACCACCGGCGGCTCGGTGTCGTTGACGAGAATAGTAAAGATGCGGCTGTCTCCGGTGGTGGGGGCGTAATCGTGGTTCAACCCGGGGCAGTTGCGACCGTCATCAGTCCACAATCCGTTGTGAGTCAGGCAAGAGATATGGCGGTCGTCTGAATGATGCGTAACAACGGTATAGCGGAGGTACAGCCTGGTGGGTTCGCTCACATCCGGCGCGCGGAACCACGCGTCCAGCCAAGTGGCCGGGTTGTCGTTGCGACCAAACACCCCTGACTGCGGGCCGGGCGGCTCAAGCGCCGGGCGCGGCGGCGGCGGCCCAAACGCGATGCGGTGCGGGTCATCATCGCGCAGCGGCAAGGCGAGGGCGGTGTTATTTCTGTCCACCTGCTGCCAGACACTCCTTTCAACCCTGTTGAACAGGATATCCCCCGTATAAGGCACGCGCACGCGAATCCGGGCGCCTTCGTTGACCCGGTAAGAACTCGGTATCCACCCGCCCTGCCGCCTGAAGTTACGGGAAACCCAGTACGCCCCGGGCGCGGTATGAGGCGTCAGTCTCACCGTCGCCTGCACCATGCTGCTCTGCTGTGTGAGAGTGTCGGTTACGGTGAAGCGGAAGTGCACCGGGGTCACAACATTGTAGTGCGGCGGCGTGAAACTCGCGATGGTGCTGGTGCTGTTCCTCAGTGTCAGCGCGAGGGGGTTGCCGCCGGACACCGCGGCGGCGGCGGGCGTGTTCGACACAATCTGCTCCCAGCGGTACACCAGGTCGGCTCTGCCGCCGGCGGCGTTGCGGCTGGCATCGGCGTTCAGGATGGCCACCCTCGGCCTGTCCGGGTTTTGCCAGAAGGATCCGGACTCCGCGTACGGGTTGAAGGTTCCGGGCACCGCGAACGGGCCGATGGTCGGCGGGCTGTTGTCGCGCACGGTAACGCTGATGGTGTCCGCGCCCACCAGCCCCTGGCTGTCGGTTGCCGCCAGTTCCAGCGTGAACGACTGCGTTCCCAATCTCGCCGAAATGTCGGGGAAGGTCACAACGGCGGTGCCCGTCGTCGCCTCAATGCCGACGCGCGGCGCCCGCGGGTTGTTCGGGTCGGGCACAATTTGCCGCCACGACCAGGTCAGGTTGGCGTCGCCGTCCGGGTCGGACGCGGCGCCGGTTACCGTCGCGCTCGTGCCCTCAATGGCGACGGCGATGTCGGCGGGCAGCGTCACCACCGGCGCCTCGGTGTCGTTGACGGTTACCAGCGCGGTGGCGCTGGCGGCGGCGTCCATATAGCCGGGGCGGCTCGCCATCGCGGTCAGCCGGAAGGTGTAGTCAGTGGGCGCGGCGACATCCGGCGCGACAAACGACGCGTTGGCGGTGTCGGCGCCGCTCAGTTGCACGGCGGCGCCGCCGGTCTGCGTCCAGCGGTACGCCACGGTGGAGGTTACAAACCGCATGTCCTGCACCGCCGCGCCTGCAAGGACCACGCGCCGCCCCTCGTTGACGGCCTGCGCCGGGATGGCGCCGACGCTGAGCGGCGGCAACGGGCGCCTGCGCACGGTGATGACCACCGTCGCCGAGGCGCTCTGCCGGCTGACGCTGGCAAGGTCGTCCACCGTCAGCCGGAAGTAAAACGCCAGTTCATCCGCGCCGAGGTCGGGCGCGACAAAGGTCGTTACGGCGGTGCCGGTGGAAGTCAGCACATAACCGAACTGGCCTTCGGGCAGCACCGGGTCGCGCGGGTCTTCCGAGAGCGCCTGCTGCCACAGGAACGACAGGCCGGCGGTGCTGTCGGTGGTCAGGGCCGAGCGGCTGTTGCCGGCGTCCAGCACCACCGTGTCGCCGACGAACACCGTGCGGTCAGGCCCCGGATTGGCGCGCGGCGGCGTGTTGTCGCGGACGCGCACGACAACCGAATCCGCCCCGGCGAGGCCGGCGGCATCGGTCGCAACCAGCGTCAGCGTGAAACTGCGGCTGATGCCGGAGCCGATGTCCGGCCACACAAACACCGAGGTGGCGGTGGTGGCGGCGGACGCGCCGTCGGTGACTGCATTGAAGACGGTCAGCGCGCGCGCGCTGCTGAGTTGCTGCGGGAGATTCCATGCAAGCGCCACCGCGCCGCCGTCCGGGTCGGCGGCGGTGGCGGTCAGCGTCGTGACTTCGCCTTCAATGACTTCAATGAAGTCGGCGGCCACATCCGCCGCCGGCGGCTGCACATCGTGAACCGTCACCTGCACCAGGTCGCTTGACGAGGTGCTCATGCCGCCGCGCGCGGCGGTGGCGGTGAAGCGGAAAACCAGCGTCGCCGACGCGGCGACATTCGGCGCGGTGAAACGGGCGCGGTCGGTGTCGGCGCCGCTCAACTGCACGGCGGCGGGGTCGGTGTCGGCGATGGCCGGGGCGCCGTCAAAGTCGCCGGACACCTGCGTCCAGCGGAAGGTCAGGAAATCGCTGGCGGTGTCGCCTGCGGCGCGCGTGCCGGTCGCCGCCAGCGTGATGGTTGCCGGAACCAGCATGCCGTCGTTGCCGACAACGCCCTCGGCGACGCTGCGGTCGGCGCCGGCGTCGGCGACGGGCGCCGGCGGCGGCGATGCCGCATCGCTGGAATTGATGACGCCGGCCTGCGAAGTCACCGCGCCCAGCCTGGTGCCCAGCCCCTGCGGGTTGCGGATGATGACATTCCAGGTCTCGGCGTTCTCATCAAGGGTGTCGTTGAATGTCGGCACGGCGACGACGACCTCGCGCGCGCCGTCCGGAATGGTCGCGGTGCCGGACGGAAAGGTTGTGCCGGCGGCGGTGCCGCCGAAGTCGGCCTCGGCGACGCTGGTGACGACGCCGGTGCCGGTAACAACCCACGCCACGCTGATGCGGTCGGCGGGAGCGGGCACATCCTCGGTGCGGCCAATGCGGACGGTGAAGGTCAGCGTCGCGCCCTCGTCCACCCGCGGCGCGGCGGCGACCGAAAAACTGCGGCCCACCGGCGCAATCAGCGCAATGGCGACGCTGTCGGTCGTCGCGCGCATCGTTACGGTGTCGGTCACCGTCAGTTCAAAGTACTGCGTCGTCGGCAGCAGCGGCGCGCTGAAGGTGGTTGCGGCGGCGTGCGGCGACGCCAGTTCGGCGCGGTCGGCTTGCGGCCCGCTGAACGCGCCGCCGTCCGCGTCCGTCTGCCGCCAGCCGTAGCGCAGTTGGCCGGTGTGGCCGCCGCCGCGCGCGTCACGGCTGCCGCCGCCGTCCAGCGTGATTTCCTCGCCGGTGATTTGCGTCTGGTCGTCGCCGGCGCGCGCCGTCGGCGCCGCGTCGCTGCGCACGACGACTTGCAGCGTGTCGGTCGCCGTCAGGCCGACGGAGTCGGTCACCGTCAGCGTCAGCGTCAGGCCGCCGGTGGTTCCCGCCGTGACGCCCGTCCAGGTGGCGACGGCGGCGGGGTCGGCGCTGTCGTCAAAAACAACGCCCGGCGGCCCGCTCCAGCGCGCGGTTACGGCGTCGCCGTCGGGGTCGGCGATGACGGCGGCGAGGGTTGAAGTCGTGTGCTCGACAACGGCGAGATCGGCGCCCGCCTGCGCCGACGGCGGCGCGGTGTCGCGCACATTCACGGCGTACACGGCGGCGGCGCTGGAAGAAAGATAATCGGCGGCGGCGGCGGTGGCGACAACGCGGAAATAAACGGCGGTCTGGCTGACCACCGACGGCGCCGTCCAGGCGACGCTGATGCCGCCGCCGGCGGCAACCGCGCCGGACGGGTTGTCAATCGGCGCGTGGTTCGGGTCGGCCCGGGCAACGGCGGTGTCGGTGGTGGCGTCGGCCACCTGCGTAACGGTGTATTGCAGCACCGCGTCCGGCGGCGTGCCGGGGGCGCGGCTGATGGTGGCGGTGAAGTTGGCGGGCGTGTTCTCGGCCACCGGCGCGGCGGCGCCGAAGGCGATGCCCGGAACCGGCAGCGGCGGCTTGTCGCGCAGCATGACGGCGGCGCTGGCCGCCTGGGGAATCCGGCTGACCGCGCCGCCGCCGGCGCCGACCGACACGCCGTGCAGCGTAACCGTCAGCGTCTCTGCGGTCTCGGCCTCGTCATCGTCGGTGATACGCAGGCGGATTTGCGCGCCCGGCGCGCCCGGCGGAATCAGCGTCGTTCCCGGCGGCAACCCCGGCAACGCGCTTTCGTCGGTGTAATCGCCCGCCGTAACGCCGGCAACAGTCCAGGTAACGGCGACAAAGCCTTGCGAGGGCGCGGTGGCGGGGGGGTTCGTGGGGGTGAGCATCAACACGGAAAACACCGCCGTGCGGCCTTCCGTTACCTGCCCGGCGGGGCCGATGATGGTGACAAAGAGCGGGTCGTTTTGCGGAATGCGGACAATCGCGCGCGCCGACGATGCGCGGATGACGACATTCTCGACGGCGCCGTACGACAAATCCACATCCTCGGCGCTGACGGGCCGCAAAAGGCCGGTAACGGGATCCAGTTCCAGGTCTTCAATCAGGTCCTCGTCCAGAAAGACGAGGTCAATGCCGTAAGCCTCTGCCGCCTCGTTCAGCGGGTCGTCCACAACGCCTGCCGGGCCGGGCGCGCGAATCGGGAAGTCCACGCGGCGCCGGTCGTGGCCGAACGCCCGGCCCAGCCGCGCAGCGGTGGCGGTTGTATAGTCGCCGGGGGCGGCGCTGCCCGCCACCGTGCCAACGCCCAGATAGAAGGGGTTGCGCTCGATGGGCGTGCTGTCCGGCGGGCTGATGATGACGGCGCTGATGGTGGCCGAACCGCCCTCGGCGATGTCAACGAACTGTTGCTCCCAGCCGATGACGACGGGGTCGTCATCCGTGATGGTGACGATGCTGAGGCCGGACTGAAAGGTGACATGCCGGTCCGCCACCGATGTTCGCAGGGCCTCGGGGCCGGTCGCCACCGTTGTGGTCGCCAGCCGCAGCACCAGCCGCTCGGTGTCCTCGGGCACCGCGTCTTCAATGGTGGCCAGATTGAAGCAGTGCTCCAGGTTGTTGCCGTTGTTCGCGTTGTTGAAGGGGCCGAGACGCAGCCCGGCCAGGCCGGCGCCGATGTCGCCGGCGGCGGCGAAGGTGCTTTCGTCGCCGCCGACGACACCCGGCTCGTCGGCGCCGAAAACGGGCGCCACCTCGACATAGACATTTCTGCCGGGCCTGAATTCGGCGGGCGGCGGCGACGACACCGACACGCACACCTGCGTGCTGGCGCCTTCAACCAGCGTGTAATCGCGGCGAAAACCGAGCGTCGTGCGGAAGTCGCTTTCGGCGATGACGACGGTGGAAGTAACCAGCCCGATGCGCCCCACGCGCGGCGTGCGGCTGACCTCGCCGGCGCGGACATTCGCAATGAAGCGATCCTCCAGCGTCAGCGAGATGGTCTCGCCCACCTCGGTCTCGTCGTCGTCAATGATGTTCAGGTCGTAAGTCTGGCTGGTCTGGAACGGCTCGAACACCGCCGTCAGACGACCGGTGGTGCTCAGCGCAACCTCGGTGTTGGTGCCGGCGATGGCGGTGCCGGAAAGACGCGCGAAGACAATCAGTTGGCCTTCCGACGGGCCGGTCAGCGACGCGACGACACTGACCGGGGTTCCCTGCGGGTTCGCGTCCTCGTCCACGACGGGGTATTGAAGCGGCGCGCCCGCGTGATCCAGGCCCATGAAATAGCGGATGGGGTCGCTCTGCGCCACGCTGACGACATGCCGGAGAGCGGACTCGGCATTGGCGGCATTCTGGACATTGCTCAACTCAATCGTCAGCGTCTCGGTGCTTTCGTTGAGGACATCGTCCACGACGCGGATGGGCAGCTGCACGCGGGTTCTGCCGGGCCTCAGCACCAGCGTGCCGCCGATGTAGTCTTCCCTGATCTCGACGGTGACGCCGTTGACGGCGATCTCGCCGGGGATGACTTCAAAGTCCTCCGGCTCCAGCGGATTGACGCCGGTCGGCAGAATCCGCCAGTTGGCGCTGATATTGCCGTCTTCAAAGATCGACGTTTCAGGCACCGACACGGTGAACGGCGCGATGGCGCCTTCCTCAAAGGCGCCGCCGTCGGGCAGCGGCGTGAAGACGCCGTCGCGGATGCTGGTGGTGCCGGTGACGGCGATTTCCACTTCGGCGGGCGGACGCACGATGACGGTGACCCAGTCCTGCGCCTGGCGCTCGGTGAAGATGTCGCGGGTGGTCAGGCGAAAGTGGTGCGTTGTCAGCGTCGTCGGCACATCAAGCGTCACCCTCACGCTGAAAGCGCGCCCGCCCGGAATCAGCGACCCGCCGCCGGCGACGGGCCGGTTGCTGGCGGCGCCGTCCACCTCCTCCCAGGTGTAGCGCAGCCGGTCGGTGAAACTGCCGCCGCGCGCATCGCGGCTGAGGCCGCCGTCCAGCGCGAACCGGTTCGGCGCGCTGTCGGTGGACGACACCGTCACCTGCTGGTCAAAGCCGGCGTGCGGGCGCGGCGGACTGGTGTCCTTGACGACAAACCGCACCTCGTGGAAATCGGACAATCTGACACTGTCCGTCACCGTCAGCCGCACCGTGTGCACCGCCCGCCCTCCCGGGGCGCGCACTTCCGGCATGACGAAACTGCTCCTCGCCGTCGTCGGCGACTGTATCGAGACACGGGCGCCGCCGACGGCGGCGGCCTGGCTCCATTGGTAGGTAACGGTGTCGCCGTCCGGGTCGGCGCCGATGCCGGTCAGCGCATGGCTTCTGCCCTCAAAGGTCTCAACTTCTTCCACGGTCACGCCGGGCCGCGACTCCACGCGCGCGGTCGGCGGCTCCACATCGTTGACCTCAATATAAGTCGTATAGACCTGCGAACTGATGTGGCCGACTTCCCGGTCCCTGACGCATCCGTCCGCCCTCAGCACCTCGAAGGTCAGCACGGTGCACCGGAAAACCAGCACTTCCTGCGACACCACATCCCGGCGCACCGTCTGGCACGCCTGCCACCGCGGGCCTTGCCCGCTCGGCACCGTTATCTGGAACGGGCCAGCCCAGACTTCGGTGTGCGACCGGGTGGCATTGATGAACACCGGGTCAAAGTGCGGCGCGTATTCAACGAAGCGCGCCTGCTCCAGCACGCCGGACAACTTGGTGGGGGGGCCATCGTCTCCGCTGTAGCCGAAGGTGCAGCAGGTGGAAATCGGCGTCAGGCTGGTGTTTCGCCACAGGCCCTGCGATTCGGAGGTCTGCTCCACATCCGGGCAGTGCTCGGCGGGATCCACGCACATGGCAATGGCCTCCTGCGTGCATGCGGCGGTCGGCGCACTGTAGGTCGAGAACACCGGCATGCCGTTCACCAGAATGCCGTCGGCGTTGAGCCTGCCTTCGTTCGCGCGATAGACCCTTCTGAAGTCCGTCAGGGCATGGGTTGAAGAAGACGAGAGGATTCCCCGGTCAATGGCAATCAAACCCTCGTACGAGCCGAGGTCGGTCCCGTCGGGGGCAATGATGTGCTCTATATCGCAACTCCCGTCCACGAATCTGCTAACACACCGCCGGGTGTATCCCTGCGGCAAGACATCCTCGCCAAGAAAATTATGCGGGTATATTCCGGGCCTGCGAACAGGGTCGGCTATTATTTCAAGATTCGGATCGCCGCTGAATTTGTCCAGGCGAACCTGGGCCGGCAGAATATGATCGGCCCCGGCCTCCCCCGGCAGCCACGCCGCCGGCGACGCCAGCAGGACGGCCAGCAGGTGCGGCACGCAACAGCCGCCGGCAAGCCGCGACACCCAACTTTTTCTTGCGGCGTGTCCGCGCCGTGTTGCAGGCGCGGGGCGCACGCCGCTGGCAAACCGCGGCGCCCGACTTTTCCTCTCCCCGGACATGCGCGGATTATACAGCGAAAACGGCCACCCCCCCCCCGCACAAGCGCGATTGACAAAGGTTTCTGAACGGCGGCGCCTGTATAATCGGCGCATGGAGTGCTTCCACGGAGAACGCGGCCTGGCGCGCGCGGGCGGCCCCTGCGTCGCCACCGTCGGCGGATTTGACGCGCTGCATCCGGGCCATCAGGCCGTCATCGGGCGGCTGCGGCGGATGGCGGCGGCGCGCGGCCTGCCGTCGGTCGTTGTGTTGTTCGAGCCGCTGCCGCCGGAGTTTTTCGCCGCGCCGCCGCCGCCGCGCCTGTACCGCCTGCGCGAACGCGCGGCGCACTTGGCCGGCCTCGGCGTGGAACGCCTCGTGTGCCTGCGGTTTTCGCGCGCCATCGCCGACATGGAGGCCGCCGTTTTCATCGAGCGGTTTCTGGTGCGGGGCCTCGCCGTCAGCGGGCTGGTCGTCGGCCACGATTTTCGTTTCGGCAAAAACCGCGAAGGCGATTTCGCCATGCTGCGCGAAGCCGGCGCGCGCCACGGCTTTGACGCCGAACAGGTCGCCGCGGTTTCCGGCGACGGCGCGCGCATCAGCAGCACGCGCATCCGCGAGACGCTGCTGGCCGGCGACATCGCCGCCGCCAACCGCCTGCTGGGGCGGCCTTACAGCGTTGCCGGGCGCATCGTCGCCGGGCGCGGTTTGGGCGCGCAACTCGGCTTTCCGACCGCCAACATCGCCTGCGGGCCGCGCCGGCCACCGCTGGCCGGTGTGTTCGCCGTTGAGGTCGCCGGCGGCGGCGACACGCGCCGCGGCGTCGCCAACGCCGGCTTTCGCCCGACGCTCAATGACGCCGGGCTGCGCCGGTGGCAACTGGAGGCGCACCTGCTTGATTTCAGCGGCGACCTCTACGGGCGGCGCCTGGAGGTGCGCCCGCTTTTCCGGATACGCGACGAGAAAAAATTCTCGTCGGTCGAGGAACTGAAAGAGAACATCGCCAACGACATCGTGGCCGCGCGCCGCTGGTTTGACGACGGCGCGCGCCGCCGCGCCGCCGCGCGCGCCTGAAGCCGCACCGGTGGCGCGCATGGCGAACGACTGCAAGAACACGCTGAACCGGCGTTCCGCAAACCGGGGGAGCGCGGCGCACGGCGCATCATGGCGAACGACTACAAAGACACGCTGAACCTGCCGCAAACGGCGTTTCCGATGCGCGCCAACCTGGCGCGGCGCGAGCCGGAGATGCTGGCGCGCTGGGAGGCCGCCGGCCTCTACCGGCGCGTGCGCGAGGCGCGCAAGGGGCGCGACCGGTTCATCCTGCACGACGGCCCGCCCTACGCCAACGGCGACATTCACATCGGCCACGCCGTCAACAAGATATTGAAAGACATCATCGTCAAGAGCAAACTGCTGGAAGGCTTTGACGCGCCGTTTGTGCCGGGCTGGGATTGCCACGGCTTGCCGATTGAACAGCGCGTCGAGAAGGAACTCGGCAAGCCCGCCGACGCTGCGGGCGCGGCGCGCTTTCGCAAACGATGCCGCGACTACGCCGGCGAACAGATGCAGCGGCAGCGGCGCGATTTCATCCGCCTCGGCGTGCTCGGCGACTGGCAGAACCCCTATCTCAGCATGGACTTCCGCTGCGAGGCCGACATCCTGAGGACATTGGGCGCGCTGATGCACAAAGGCTACCTGCGCCGCGGTGAAAAGCCGGTGTACTGGTGCCTTGAATGCGCGTCGGCGCTGGCCGAGGCCGAAGTGGAATACCGCGACAAGACCTCGCGCGCGGTGGACGCGCTGTTCGTCATCAACGACGCCGCCGACTTCCAACGCCGCACCGGCGCCGATGCCGGCGACGGCGGCGGCGTCGCCATCTGGACGACGACGCCGTGGACACTGCCCGCCAACCAGGCCGTCGCACTGCACCCGGAACTGGATTATGTGCTGCTGGACGGCGTGCTTGAAGGCGGGCCGGATGGCGGCGATGGCGGCGGCAAACGCATCGGCGTTGTTGTCGCCGAAAGCCTTGCCGAGGCGTGCGCCGCGCGCTACGGCATGGCGGCGACGGTGATGGCGCGCTTCAAGGGCGCCGCGCTGGACGGTCTGCGGCTGCGCCATCCGCTCGACGGGCGCGAGGTGGCGGTGGTGCCCGGCGGCCATGTAACGACCGACGCCGGCACCGGCGCCGTGCACATCGCACCGGCGCACGGCGCCGACGACCATCACCTGGGCCTGCGCCATCAACTGCCGGCGACGACGCCGGTCGGCGGCGACGGCCTGTTCAATCAAACGGCGGGCGAACTGGCCGGCAAGCACATCCGCAAGGCCGACGACGACATCGCCGCCGCGCTGAAACGGCGCGGCACGCTGCTGCACGCCGAAGACCACCGCCACAGTTACCCGCACTGCTGGCGCCACAAGACGCCGGTGATTTCGCGCGCGACGCCGCAGTGGTTTATCGGCATGGAACACGAAGACCTGCTGCAACGCTCGCTGGCGGCGTGCGCCGGTGTGCGCTGGACGCCGGCGTGGGGCCGCGCGCGCATGGAGGGCATGCTGGAGGCGCGCCCCGACTGGTGCGTGTCGCGCCAGCGCCACTGGGGCGTGCCGATTGCGCTGTTCACCGCCGGCAAGGACGGCGCGCCGCATCCGCGCACGCACGAACTGATCGAGCAGGTCGCGCGCCTTGTCGAGAAGGACGGCGTTGAGGCGTGGTTTGAACTCAACGCGCGCGACCTGCTGGGCGACGAGGCGCGCGACTACGACAAGGTGACCGACACGCTCGATGTGTGGTTTGACTCCGGCGTCACCCACGCCTGTGTGCTCGACCGCCGCGACGAACTGGCAAGCCCCGCCGACCTCTACCTGGAAGGCTCCGACCAGCACCGCGGCTGGTTTCAGTCGTCGCTGCTGACCTCGGTGGCGTGCCGCGGGCGGGCGCCGTACAAGGGCGTGCTGACGCACGGCTTCACGGTGGACGCGCGCGGGCAGAAGATGTCGAAGTCGCGGGGCAATGTCGTCGCGCCGCAGAAGGTCATCGAGCGTTTCGGCGCCGATGTGCTGCGGCTGTGGGTCGCGGCGACCGACTTCAGCGGCGAGATGGCGATTTCCGACGAGATACTGAAACGCACCACCGACGCCTACCGCCGCATCCGCAACACCGCGCGCTTTCTGCTCGCCAACCTGCACGGCTTCAATCCGGCGCAACACGCCGTGGCGCCGGCGCAAATGCTGGCGCTGGACCGCTGGGCGGTGGCGGCGGCGGCGGCCCTGCAGCGCGACATCCGCGGCGACTACGGCGATTATGTGTTCCACCGCATCGTGCACCGGATACACAACTTCTGCACCACCGCGATGGGCGGCTTTTACCTGGACATCATCAAGGACCGCCTCTACACCACCGCCGCCGACGGCGTGCCGCGGCGCTCGGCGCAGACGGCGATGCACCACATCGCGCTGGCGCTGGCGCGGTGGATTGCGCCGGTGCTGAGTTTCACCGCCGACGAGATACACCGGGCGCTGCCGGGCGAGACACGCGAGTCGGTTTTTCTGTGCGAGTGGCACACCGGGCTGTTTGATCTCGGCGACGGCGACGCGCTGACGATGGACGAGTGGCGGCGCATCATCGGCATTCGCGGCGCCGTCGCCGGCGAACTGGAGCGGTTGCGGCGCGACGACAGAATCGGTTCGTCGCTGGACGCCGGCGTCGAGATTTTCTGCGACGGCGACGACCGCCGCCTGCTCGAGGCGCTGGGCGGCGAACTGCGGTTTGTGATGATTACATCGCAGGCCGCCGTGCGCCCGCTGGCCGACGCCGGTGAAGACGCCGTCGCCATCAGCGACGAGATGAAACTGCGCGTCGTCAACAGCGGCGGCATGAAGTGCCAACGCTGCTGGCACCACCGCGACGAACTCGCCGACGGACGCGACCTGTGCGACCGCTGCGTAACCAATGTCAGCGGCGACGGCGAGGTGCGGCTGTATGCGTAACCGGGCGGCAGCGACGGCGGGCAACGGGCGTGATGGGCCGGAGTCTGCGGCGGGCGGCTTCGCGGAGCGGCGCTGTGCGTAACTGGTTGAAGCCTGCGGCAAGCGGTTTTGCGGGCGGCATCATGCGTAACTGGCCGGAGTCTGCAACCGGCGGCTTCGCGGAGCGGCGCTGTGCGTAACTGGCTGGGGTTGTCGCTGGCGGCGGTTGTCGTTGACCAGGCGACGAAGTTTGCCGCCGTACACTGGCTGGCGCTGCACGCGCCGCAGCCGCTGCTGCCGTCGTTCAACCTGACGCTGGTCTATAACAGCGGCGCCGCTTTCAGCCTGCTGAGCGACGCCGGCGGCTGGCAGCGCTGGTTTTTCATCGGCGCGGCGGTCGCGGTGTCGGCGCTGCTGTGGTCGTGGCTGGCGCGGCTCGGCCCCGGCGACAAAACCGCCGCCGCCGGCCTGTCGCTGATTCTGGGCGGCGCCGTCGGCAACGCGATAGACCGCTTGTTCCGCGGCCATGTCGTGGACTTTCTCGATTTGTATTACGGCCTGTACCACTGGCCCGCGTTCAATGTCGCCGACGCCTGCATCACCGCCGGCGCGCTGCTCATCGTCGCCGTCGCCGTCGCCGGCAAAGAGGAAAAGGATGGAAGCGCCGCCGGCTGATTCGCGCGCGCCGTTGCGCGGGGAATGCAAGAGCGGCCTTTGGCGGCCCGGCGGCGCTGTGCCCGCCGGCGCTTGCCTGCGCGGGGAATGCAAGAGCGGTCTTGGGGGGAACGATGGAAGTACTGCTGGCTAATCCGCGCGGCTTCTGCGCCGGCGTGGACCGCGCGATTGAGATTGTCGAGCGTGCGCTGGAAACCCTCGGGCCGCCGATTTATGTTCGCCACGAGGTTGTGCACAACCGCTTTGTCGTTGAGACGCTGCGCGGCAAGGGCGCGGTTTTTGTCGAGGAACTGAAAGATGTTCCCGACGGCGCCGTCGTCATTTTCAGCGCCCACGGCGTGTCGCGCGCGGTGCGCGAAGAGGCGCGGCAACGGCGGCTGAAAGTGCTCGACGCGACCTGCCCGCTGGTTACCAAGGTGCACCTTGAAGTTGTGCGCAACAGCCGCGAAGGGCTGGAAACAATACTCGTCGGCCACCGCGGCCACCCGGAAGTGGCGGGCACAATGGGGCAGTGTGATGAGGGCGGCGGCACAATCCACCTCGTCGAGACGGTCGCCGATGCACGCGCGGTGCGCGTGCGCGACCCGGCGCGGCTGGCCTTTGTTACCCAGACGACGCTGTCGGTGGACGACACCGCCGACATCGTCGCGGTGCTGGAGAGGCGCTTTCCGGGCATCCGCCGCCCGCGCAAGGACGACATCTGCTACGCCACGCAGAACCGCCAGAACGCCGTCAAGCAACTGGTCGGCACATGCGACCTGATACTGATTGTCGGCTCGCGCAACAGTTCCAATTCCAACCGCCTGCTGGAAATCGCGCTGAAACGCGGCGTCGAGGCGCACCTGATAGACGGCGCCGCCGAAATCAAGCGGCGCTGGCTCGACGGCAAACGCCGCATCGGCCTGTCGGCGGGCGCGTCGGCGCCGGAAACGCTGGTGCAGGCCGTCGTCGCCGAACTGCAAAGCCGCGGCGCCCACCGCATCGGCGAGGTCGCCGGCATCGAGGAAACCGTGACCTTCCCGCTGCCGAAGGAACTGCGCCCCGGCGGCGATTTGGCTTGACGGGCGCGAGGCCGTACAATGGCGGGCGTCGCACCGGGGCCGTAGCTCAGTTGGGAGAGCGCGACATTCGCATTGTCGAGGTCAGGGGTTCAAATCCCCTCGGCTCCACCACGACACCGGCGCGCCGTCAGCGGCCGATGCCGTGTTTCTCCAGTATCGGCGGCATTTCGGTGTCGGCCTCGTGGACGGCCGGGTCGAAGGCGACGGGGACGCGGGCGGGCGATTCTCCCTCCTTCCAGTCGCTGAACAGTCCCTGGTAATGCAGGTAATACAGGTCGCGCTCGGCGCACTCTTCCCACAGATAATAGCCGGGCAGCCGGATTTGCATTTTGCGAAAGCAGTGGGACGGCATCCAGACTCCGCAGCGCCAATGCAGCCATTCCCATATCCTGCGCAACTTCTCGACAACCAGCCCGGCTTTCGGCATTTGCGGGCGGCAGAGGTGCACGCCGACATAGCGGGTTCCCTCGTGCCTGAAGACGGGTTTCGGGCGCATCACGGCATCCGGATGAACATCCGCCGGTGATTTGTAGCGAACATTGTAATCGGAGACGCGGGCGAGACGGCCGGTGTCGAGCCTGATGTACGGCGCCCAGACCTCGGGCACCAGCAGCGCCGAAACCGCGCCGGTCAGGCGCTTCTTCAGATAATCCCGCAGCGGCAGCGATGTGCGGTTGACGAGGTATTCATCCACATCAAAACTCAGATAATACGCCGAACGGTCGCCGAAAATGCGCGGGCAGTGGTTCAACGAACCGTGCTGGCAGGGCTGGTTGAGGTGGTCGCCGTAGGGGAACGGCCAGTCAACCAGAACCGTTTCCAGGCCGGCGTCGAGCGCGGCCAGATGCCCCGGCAAATCGGCGGCGTCGGCGGAACCGTTGTCGTAGATGACGACGCGCTCGACCCCGTGCACGCGGTGGTGGTAAAGGCACCAGTCGCGTATCCACTCCGGCGGGTTGTCTTTTTGCAGCGTGTACAGCGTCAGCGTGACCGGCGGCAGCGCCGCCAGCGGGTTCGGCGGCACCACCGCGCGCTGTTCAAACGACTTCCACCGGAACACCAGTTCCAGCGGTTCGTCCGCAGCCGGCAGGCTTTCATCGGCGAAGATTTCAAGGATGTGCAGTTCTTCCGGATAATGCAGCGCAAGTTTGCGGTTGCGCAGTTTGTTGCAGCGGTAGCGCAGTCGCCGCCCGCGGCATTCAATCCGCAGCGGCAGGACATCGGCGGCGAGGTTGCGCAACTCCGGGCCGAGGGCGATGATTTTGCGGCGGTCGTGGCTGCGAAACACATCGTAGAACAGCGTGTCCAGGTCAAACGACGGATGGTGCGGCTTGATGTTTTCCGAAAACCGCGCGACCTCGCGCTCCAGCCCGAGATGCGCGGGCAGTTTCAGCGGGCGCGGGCGGTAGAGAACAGGGCCGGGGGCGGAATCAGACATGGACTGGCGGGAAGTTGCGCGGAACCGGTTGGGCGGCGGCCGGGCCGACTTTCCCATATAATCCCGTTCAATACCGGATTATACAAGGATGGTATCCCCCATGCTGAACATCCCCGATCTTGAAGCGGCGCGCGCGGCGGTGCGCGGCGGCGGCGTTGTCGCCTATCCGACCGAGGCCGTCTATGGGCTGGGCTGCGACCCGCTCGACGAGCGGGCGGTGGCGCGCATCGCGGCGCTGAAAGGGCGGCCAACCGGCAAGGGTTTTATCCTGATCGCCAGCCACTTCTCGCAACTGGCGCCGTTTTGCGCCGTCATCGGCAACGCGGCGTGGCGGCGCGTCAAGCAGACCTGGCCCGGCCCGCACACATGGGTTTTTCCGCGCACATTGAAGTGCCCGCCGTGGTTGCACGACCGCTCCGCCGGCATCGCGGTGCGGGTCAGCGCGCATCCGGTGGCGGCGGCGCTTTGCGATGTGTGCAACTGCGCGCTGGTCTCGACCAGCGCCAACCTCAGCGGCCAGCCGCCGCTGCGCACGGCGCGCGAAGTCGCGGACTGTTTCGGCGAACAACTGGACTGCATTGTCGAAGGCGATGTCGGCGGCGCCGCCGCGCCGACCGCCATCCGCGACGCCGCCAGCGGGCGCCTGATACGGCAGGGCGCGGATGAGGCGGACGACGGCGAATGATGAAGACGGCGGAAGCAAGACGGATAATCCCGCGCCTGACCGCGTTGCAGGAAAAAATCCGCGGCGCGGCGGAACACACGAACGACGGCGAATGACGGAGGCGGCGGAAACCGCGCGCGTGGTCTCGTACCTGACCGCGTTGCAGGAAAAAATCTGCGGTGCGGTGGAACGCACGGACGGCGACGCGCGTTTTGTCAGCGATGTCTGGCGGCGGCCCGGCGGCGGCGGCGGTGACAGCCGTGTTCTCGCCGACGGCGGCGTGTTCGAGAAGGCCGGCGTCAACTTCTCGCACATTCACGGCGACCGCCTGCCGGCGGCGGCGACAACGGCGCACCCGCAGCGCGACGGCGCCTTCGAGGCCGCCGGCGTGTCGCTGGTGCTGCACCCGTGCAACCCGTATGTGCCGACGGCGCACTGCAATGTGCGCTTCTTCTCGCAGACGCCGGCGAACGGCGCGCCGCGGTGGTGGTTCGGCGGCGGCTACGACCTGACGCCGTGCTATCCGTTCACCGAGGATGCCGTCGCGTGGCACCGCGCCGCGCGCCGCGCCTGCGAGCCGTTCGGCGACGATGTCTATCCGCGCTTCAAGCGCTGGTGCGACGAATACTTCTACCTTGAGCACCGCGGCGAGACGCGCGGCGTCGGCGGCCTGTTCTTCGACGACCTCAACGAGTGGGGGTTTGAGCGCTGCTTCGCGTTCATGCAAAGCGTCGGCGACAGTTTCACCGGCGCCTACCTGCCGATTGCCGAGCGCCGCCGCGCCACGCCCTTCGGGCCGCGGCAGCGCGACTTTCAGTTATACCGCCGCGGGCGCTATGTGGAGTTCAACCTGGTGTACGACCGCGGCACGCTGTTCGGCCTGCAATCCGGCGGGCGCGCCGAATCCATCCTGATGTCGCTGCCGCCGCGGGTGGTGTGGCGCTACGGCTGGAAGCCGGACGCCGGAAGCCCGGAGGAAAAACTGTGCCGGGACTATCTGAAACCGAGGGACTGGCTTACCATAGACGAATGATGATTCGCCCGCACAACAAGCGCCGTTTTCAGCGCGCCGGAAACCGGGTTGCGACAGACGAACGATGACCCGTCTGCGTACCCGTCCGCGGCGCATGCGCCGCGATGATTTCAGCCGGCGGTTGATGCGCGAGACCGCGCTCGACTGCGGCGATTTGATTCAGCCGCTTTTCGTCCTTGACGGCGACCGCGCGCGCGCGGTCGCGTCCATGCCGGATGTCGAGTGCATTCCCGTCGGCCTGCTGGCCGCCGAGGCCGACGCGCTGTGCGCGCTCGGCGTGCCGGCGGTGGCGCTGTTTCCGGTCGTCGCCGCCGACGCCAAAAGCGACGGCGCTGAGGAGGCCTGGCGCGACGACGGCCTGGTGCAGCGCGCGGTGCGCGAACTGAAGCGGCGCGCGCCCGAACTCGGCGTTGTCACCGATGTCGCGCTCGACCCCTACACGACGCACGGCCACGACGGCGTCACCGACGAAACCGGTTATGTGATGAACGACGAGACGGTCGCGCTGCTGGTGCGCCAGGCGCTGTCGCACGCCGCCGCCGGCGCCGACATCGTCGCGCCGTCGGACATGATGGACGGGCGCGTCGGCGCCATCCGCGACGCGCTTGAAGACAACGGCCACACGACGACGCGCATCCTCGCCTATTCGGCGAAATATGCGTCGGCGTTTTACGGGCCGTTCCGCGACGCCGTCGGCTCGGCGGCCAATCTCGGCGGCGGCGGCAAGGAAACCTACCAGATGGACTGCGCCAACGGCGACGAGGCGCTGGCCGAAGTTGCGCTCGACCTTGACGAGGGCGCCGACATCGTCATGGTCAAACCGGCGCTGCCGTGCCTGGATGTCATCCGCCGCGTCAAGGACGAGTTTCGCGCGCCGACTTTCGCCTACCAGGTCAGCGGCGAATACGCGATGCTGAAGGCCGCCGCCGCCAACGGCTGGCTGCCGGAACGCGCGTGCGCGCTGGAGGCGCTGACCGCCATCCGCCGCGCCGGCGCCGACGCCATCCTGACCTACTACGCCAAAACCGCCGCAAAGTGGCTGCGCGAAGGCGCGTGAGCAGGCGGCGCGGCGGCGCATGAACGAATGCCGGGACCGCTTTCCGGGGCGGCGGCGGTGACCGGCGGCGCGGCGGCGCGGGCCGCGGACCGCTATGCGCTGATTGGCTGCCCGGTGGAGCACAGCATCTCGCCGCAAATCCACGCGCGCTTTGCCGCGCAAACCGGCGAGGCCGTCCGCTATGAATTGCTTGAAGCGCCGCGCGACGGGTTTGCCGACGCGGTCAGGCGGTTTGCCGGCGACGGCGGCAAAGGGCTGAATGTGACGCTGCCGTTCAAGGAGGAGGCGCGCCGCCTGGCGGACGATGTCAGCGCGCGCGCGCAGGCGGCGGGCGCGGTCAATACGCTGGTGTTGCGGGCGGCGCGGGGTGGCGGCGCCGGCGACGGCAACCACAACAACGCCGACGGCAGTGCCAACAACCGCAACGACGCCGATGCCGGCGGCAACGCCGCCTTCACGCTGTACGGCGACAACACCGACGGCGCCGGTTTTATCCGCGATTTGCGCGTCAACTGCAAACTGCAACCGGAAGGGCGCGCGATTCTGCTGCTCGGCGCCGGCGGCGCGGCGCGCGGCATCATTCCGCCGCTGATGGAAAGCGGCGCCGCGTCGCTGGTCATCGCAAACCGCGGCGTTGAACGCGCGCGCACGCTGGAACGCCTGTTCGCGCCGCTCGGCGATGTGACGGCGTGCGCGCTCGACGAACTCGGCGGGCGCCGTTTCGACGGCATCGTCAACGCAACTTCGGCCAGCCTCGCCGGCGAAGTGCCGGCGCTGCCCAACGCGCCTGGCGCCGCCTGGGGATACGACCTCGCCTACGACGCAACCGGCGACACCGCCTTCGTCCGCTGGCTCCGCGCGCACGGCGTTGAACACGCCTTTGATGGCCTCGGCATGCTGGTTGAGCAGGCCGCCGAATCCTTCCTGCTGTGGCGCGGCGTCCGCCCGCAAACCGCCGCCATCATCCGCGCGTTGCGCGAACAACAATAAGGGGCGCGCCGTTCGGGTGCGCGGCCTTGACCGGCGAGGCCGGCATTTTTGCCGCCGACTCCATTGCATGAGTTATAGACTTCGGTCTTGTAACTCATGCCGCGGCGCTTTTTGAGTGATAGAAAACGCTGCGGCGCGCGGTGCGGGCCGCTTATGGGCGGGGCATGTGGGCGTTTTTCAGATCCACATAACTTTGTGCCGAGAACAGCAGGAAGTCGCGTTCGTCGCCGGTCAGTTCGCGGACCTTGCGGGCCGGGTTGCCGAGCCACAGGAAGCCGCCCTCGATGGTCTTGCCCGGCGGCACCAGACTGCCGGCGGCCAGCATCGCGCCGGTGCGGATGACGGCGCCGTCGAGCACGGTTGAGCCCATGCCGACCAGGCAGTCGTCCTCAATGGTGCAGGCGTGCAGGATGACATTGTGGCCGACGGTGACGCCGCTGCCGATGTGCAGCGGCCAGGCGTGCGGCACGAAGCGGCTGTCGCCGGTGACATGCAGGATGGAGCCGTCCTGGATGTTGCTGCGTTCGCCGATGCGGATTTCGGCGAGGTCGCCGCGCGCGACGCTCATCGGCCACAGCGAACTGTCGGCGCCGACGACGACATCGCCGATGACCAGCGCGGCTTCATCCACAAAGGCCGTCGGATGGATGCGCGGTTTGCGGTTCTGGTATTGCCTGATGCCCATGGATGGTGTCTGTCGGTGGCGCCCGTTGGTGGCGCCCGTTGCGGGGCGCCCGTTGCGGGGCGGAGCGGGGCGCCGTGTGCCCGTTGTCAGTCCGCCGCGCCGCGCGACCGGTGCGTCCGGCTTTGCGGCATGGGCGTGCCCCTGAAAGCCGGGCGCGAGCCGCAGTATAGCAAAAGCGACCTTTCGTCGGCTGAACAGGGCGTTTCGTCGGGCGCGCGGCCCGGTGCGGCGGCAATCGTGGCAAAACGGCGGCATGATGTTTTGTTCGCGCACCAACAACCGGCAAGACGGCAACCGCAGGATGTCCCGTTCCCGCGCCGGCAATCGGCGCAGCGGCAACTGCGGAATGTTTCGTCCCCGCGCCGGCAACCAACGCGGCGGCAACTCCGGAATGTTCCGCCGCCGCACTTGCGACCGGCGCAGCGGCTTTACGCTGGTTGAATTGCTGTCCGCGCTGACGCTGGGCGCGCTGCTGATTGCCGCGTTGCTGAAATTGCATCACAACGCGCAGTGGGCGCACGCCGCCGCCGCCAACCGCGCCGCCATCGCGCAGAAACTGATTGTGCTGCGGCGCGCCGTCGGCGAGTCGGTCGCCGGCATCGTGCCGATGTGCAGCGCGAAGGCGCGGCGCTTCAACCTGATGACCGCCGGTGCGTCGGCGCCGTTCTGGCTGAAGTTGTTTGAAAGCACCGTGCAGGTCATCGGCGGCGGCGAAGGCGGCGCGCCGGACGGCCTCAAGCGCGCCGGCGACCGCCCCGGCGAGCGCCGCGCGCAAAGCGATGTGCTGATTGTGCGCGGCGCGGCGCTGCCGGCGGTCAGCGTCAGCGGCCACGCGACCGGCACGCGCGCGTTTGTCGTTTCGGACACGGCGGGTTTCAGGCCCGGCGACGCCGCGCTGATTTGCGACGAACACGCGGCGGCGCTGTTTCAGGTGACCGATGTCGGCGCGCACTCGCTCGGCTACGGCGGCGGCGGCGTGCGGCCCGGCAACTGCGCCGGCGCTTTCGCGGCGGGCGGCTGCGCGCAGCAGCACCGCTTCGGCGGCGGCGCCGTTATTGCGCGCTATGCGGCGTCGGTGTTTTATGTCGGCGTCGGCAAGTCCGGCGGCGGTTTTTCGCTGTACCGGCAGCGGCCCGGCGTCGTCCGCGCGGGCGCCACGCGCCGCCTGACATTGAGCGCGGAGGAAATCATCACCGGCGTGCAACAGATTGCAGCCGAGGTCGTCGTGCGGCACGGCGGGCGCCTGCGCTACGCCGACGCCGGCGGCGGCGGCAGCGGCGGCGGTTCACCGTTTGCGATTGCGCTGGAAGCCGTCGTCAACGGACACAACGGCCCGGGCGGCGGCGAGGAAAGTCATGCGTTTGTCATTACATTGTAGGAAGCGGCACGGGCGCGGCGGTTTTGCCAGGCAAATCACAAGCGGCATGATGGGGCGGCGTTGCAAAACGCGGCGGGCGCAATGCAATGGTCTCGCCGGGCAAATCGCAGGCGGTGCAGAAAGACCGCATTGCCGGAAGCGGCGGGCGCGCAGTGTCCTCGCCGGGCAATTTGCCGGGCAAATCGGCGGCGGCGTGATGGGGCGGCATTGCAAAACGCGGCGGGCGCAGTGTGGCGGCATTCTGCCGGTTGTGCTGGTTTTGCTGTCGCTGACGGCGCTGGTGGCGGTCGCCGGGCTGGAGCGTTCCGCCGACCAGCGTCTGCTGGCGGGCGGCGCCGATGAGCGCGGGCAACTGCACGAAGCGGCGATGTCGGCGCTGGCTGCGGGGGTTGCCGACGCGCGCGCGCGTCATGCGGACGACTTTTCCGCCGGCAAGGACGGCCTGTTCACCGGCGCGCACGACGGGCGCCGGCGCGATTATTCGTGGAAAGACGGCGACGGTTTCATCATTGAACAACTGGCGCGGGGGCCTGCGCTGCACGCCGGCGGCAAGACCGTCGCGCAGTGCCGCCTGCTGGTGACGGCGCGCGCGCAAACCGCAGGCGGCCAGGTGCTGTTCGCGCAGGCGCTGGTGTCGGCGCCGCTGGCGGCGGCGGCTGCGACCGGCGCCGTCGTGGTTTCCATGCCGCCGGTGACGCTCGACGCGGTGCGCGTCATCACGCCGTGAGACGCATGAACCGTTTGTTCCCGCGTCGCGCGCATCGCGCGCGCGGCTTCACGCTGATTGAACTGATTGCGGTCATCGCCATCGTCGCCGTGCTGGTGACGACGGCAATCCCCGCGTACCGCACGTGGGGCGAGAAAATGGCGGTGCTGGACGCGCGCAACAAACTGACGGAGTTGATGCACCTGCAAAACGACCACCACGCGAGAAAGGCGGCCTACACCGTGCGCCTTGTCAAGGACCTGGATATTGCCGGCGCGCTGTCGGACAACGAGCGCTACCGCATCACCGGCGCCGCCTGCGGCGGCGGCCTGGAAGACTGCATCCGGCTGTCGGCGACGCCGGTGCGCGCCGATTCCGGTTTGCAGACACTGACACTGGATTCACGCGGCGCGCGCACACCGCTGAAGTTGTGGCGCTGAAGGCGCGGCGGCATAGTCTCAAACAGGCGGCGCAGAATCGTTGTATGGCCCGAGAAAACGCTCACCATCAAAGTGAATCAGGTGGGACGGCGCATCCGCCACCCACACTTCTGTTTCCCATGCAATCTCCGCGAGATACCGACCCATGACCGCCCGGTTCGGAAAGGCGGTTACATAAACCAGACCGGCAGTCGCTTCAGAAAAGAGCGCGGCAAGTTCGGCATGTCGTTTTCCATCAACAGGGCCATGGCTGGTAACGGACTCAACCAGCAATAGCCAGTTTTCCCCGGCGGAGTAGAGCAACACATCAGGCATTTTGCCGTGGGAATCCACGCCGACACCCAGGCCGGCCAGCAAGGCCCTGTCAAAGTAACCCCATTTGTCGCCGGTATCCCCGACATAGACCAATGTGCCGCCCGGAGCGAAGCGCGGAGCAAATTCCTCGATAATCGCCCGAATCAATTCACTGTGCTCGCCGGGTGTAAGAGCGATGTTTTTCCCCGGCGCAATCTTGACCGGGATGCGATTTTGCTCCCGCTCTCTGGCGTAGCGGGCAACCAGTGTTTCACGTCGGGCCAGATAAGTCGCCAATTTGTCTTGCCATGACGGGGCGCCAAAGGCCCGCAACAGTTCCAGGGTTGCAGGCTCAATTTGGTAAACCGTATGGGGGCTGTTCACAGGGCGGCCGGGTTTGTCCGGATTGCACAATGCAATACCCGCATCGCAGAACTGGTGCATTGTCCGGCGGCGGAAAGTCTCGCGTGTGTTCGGGGCGTATTCCCTGTCGTAGTGCGTTTTGACCCAGTTCATCATCGGCGTGATGCCGACAAGCGGATTTTCGACATCAGCCCACGCTTTGCCCGGCGCAAGATTCAGCAAGGCCAGCAGGCAGAGTGCGGAGCGCTCATTTTGTTGCCCCTGCGGCAGGCCCAGCGAAACAATAATCCGGCTTGCCTCTTCAATGTGATTGTCCCCGGTGTTCATGCAACCAGAGTTTCCAGTTTGTCATCAACCATCGCCTGGGTTATTTTCCCGCATTGCATGGCCCACCTGCCGAGATTAATCAGGGTTTCACGACTTGGGTATTTCATCAATTTGAGGTCGGTCGCGTTGACCTGTGTGTGACCGCTAAAGCACCGGAAATACTCATCAACGGCGGTTGTGTTGAGAAATACGGCCAATCCGCGCGCCAGCGTTTGCGGCAAACCGCGCCTGTTTTGATGAAACAGGTTCAGGTGGTTCTCGAAACCCAGCATAGGCGCGCCGTTGAATGCGGCGGAGTTGACCACACTCGCCACAATTCGCCTCCTTTCCTCCTTTGAGGAAAAACGGCGCACCACACAATAAAAACCGTTCGGATAAAGCCACTTTTCAGTGTCGCTGTTTCTGCAAATGGCATTTGGTTTTTTAGCGCCGGTCTGCGGCCATATCATGCCGCTGTCAGTGAAATGTCCGGCGTAGAGCAAAGGGACGGTTCCGGCCTCCGGCATGTCACGCAGATGCTTCTTCAGCCGAAAGTCAACCACCGGCCCGGTGGAAACCTTGATGCCAATGTCGTTCAGGGAATAACATATGGACGGGGACGCCTCAATGGCGCTTTTCCCGGGCGATACGGGCACATGAATGAACTGTTCCGGGTCGGCCGGAATCACAATCCGGTTGAACGGCTGCACGCGAGCGGCAAAATCGGCGAGAGTGTCATCGGTTGATGTGGAAACTGTCACCGGTCCCTGTTTTCCGCCGCGCTCAAGCCGGATGACGATGTTTTCCTGCAATACGCCGTCATCCCTGAATGTCTTGCTGCGTGATTCAAACAGATGTATATGCCTGACGGCCGCGTGCTTCAACATGAAGCCACGGAAGGGCCGGTAGTACGGCCCGTTGCAGAAACTGCGGGGGACAATCGCCACCACTTGCCCGCCCGGAACTACAAGCAAAAGAGACAATGCGACAAAAGCCGAATAAAGATTGACAGTCTCTATTCCCGCCTGACGAAGAAGCAGACGGCGGCGGGAATTGCTTTTTATTTTCTTGTACGGCGGATTGAGAATGGCATGAGTAAAGTCGCTCCGCCCAAATTGAATCCTGTTGACTGCGGCCTCTATAAAATCGCCGTCGGTGATTTCCAGTGCAAAAGGCAGTTTATCGGCATACCCGCGAAGCGAACCATGCAATTCCGCATGGAGATTTTTGTCCAACTCAAAGGCCGTCAGTTTAATCCTGTCAAAATTGAAGGCTTCCCCCATGCACCTTTCCAGAAAGGCGCCTGAAAGAGAACCGATACCCGCCCCGGCGTCAAGCAAATGGCATCTGCCGCCGGCTGCCGGGAAAAGTCCCGCCATGAATACCGCTGTTTTTGCCGGTGTAAAAAACTGGCCGAGCCGGGATTTTTCTTCCGCCCCGGTGTTTTTTGATATCTGCAGCCTGGTTTTTTCAATGGTTGATAACAAGGAAGTGTCTCCGGCTTTAGCCTGCTGAAGGCGCCGCGGTTCAGGTTTTCTTTGTTGTCGCGGCGCGGCGTTTTTTTGCGGTGGCGGGTTTTTTCTTTTTCGGCGGCGCCTTTTTTGCGGTGGATTTTTTCGCCGACTTTTTGCGGGCGCCTTTCTTCGCGGCGCCTTTCTTTGAGGTTCTCCTTCTGGCCGGTGCGTTGGCGATCAACTCGCGGCATTCCTCGAGTGTCAGTTCCGACGGCTCGCGGTCTTTCGGCACGCTTGCGTTCTTCGCGCCGTCGGTGACATACGGGCCGTAGCGGCCGTTCAGCACGCAGATGCCCTCGTCGGCGAAGTTCAGGATGAGTTTCTTCTCGTCCTCGCGCTTTTTCTCCTCGACCAGTTCCAGCGCGCGTTCGGCGCCGATGGTGTACGGGTCGTCGTCGCGGATGGAGACATATTTGTCGCCGTACTTGACATACGGCCCGAAGCGCCCGATGCCGACCAGCATCGGCTCGCCCTGCGGCGTCTCGCCCAAATCGCGCGGCAGTCTGAACAACTCCAGCACCTCCTCCAGCGTGACCGTCTCCGGCGTCTGCTCGCCAATCAGGCTGGCGAAGCGCGGCTTTTCATCGTCGTCCGCCGAGCCGATTTGCGCGAAAGGCCCGTAGCGGCCATAGCGCACGAAGACGGGCTTGCCGGTCTTCGGGTCCTGCCCGAGTTCGCGCGCCAGCGCCGCCTCCTGCTTGCTGATGGTCGCCTTGTCGTCAACCTGTTGCTTGAACGGATGCCAGAAGTCGTCGAGCAGCGGCACCCATTTTTTCTCGCCGCGCGACACCGCGTCGAGCGCATCCTCGAGGCGCGCGGTGAAGTCGTAGTCCACATACTGCGTGAAATGCTCGGTCAGAAAGCGGTTGACGAGGCGCCCGGTCGGCGTCGGCTGAAAACGCCGGTTGTCGAGCGTCGCGTATTCGCGGTTTTGCAGCGTTGAGATGATGCTCGCGTAGGTCGAGGGCCTGCCGATGCCGTATTCCTCGAGCGTCTTGATCAGCGTCGCCTCGTTGTAGCGCGGCGGCGGCTCGGTGAAATGCTGCTCCGGGACGATGGCGCGCACATCAACATCGTCGCCTTCCTCCAGCGCCGGCAGTTTCTTCTCCTTGCCGTCGTCTTTGCGCGGCGCATCGGAAACCTCGTCGCGGCCCTCGGTGTACACCATCATGAAGCCCGGGTCGCGCACGGTCGAGCCGGTGGCGCGGAAAGTGAAACCGGCGCCGCCCGCGAAGTCCACCGACACGGTGTCGAGCGTCGCCGGAATCATCTGGCAGGCGACGGCGCGCTTCCAGATCAGGTCGTACAGCCGGAACTGGTCGCCGCTCAGATGCCCCCGGATGTCTTCCGGCGCGCGCGACGCCGAGGTCGGGCGGATGGCCTCGTGCGCCTCCTGCGCGTTCTTCGAGCGCGTCTTGTAGAGGTTCGGCGTGGCGGGCAGTTGGTCGGCGCCGAAACGCGATGTGATGTAGCCCCTCAGGTCGTCAATGGCCTCGCGCGCCAGCGTGACCGAGTCCGTGCGCATGTAGGTAATCAGGCCGACCGGGCCGGAGCCGAGGTCAACGCCCTCGTACAGTTGCTGGGCGATGCGCATCGTGTGCGACGAGCGAAACCGGAGTTTGCGCGCGCCCTCCTGTTGCAGCGTCGAGGTGATGAACGGCGGCGGCGGGCGGCGCTTGCGCTGTTTCTTCTCGCAGCGCACCACCGGCATGGTCGCGGCGGGCGGGCCTGCGGACGGCGCGCCGGCCTTTTCAGCCGCGGCGTTGCTTTCAGCCGCGCCGATGCCCTCCTCAATCAGGCGGCACAGCCGGCGCGCGTGTTCCTCGCCGGTGATGTCAAACTGCTCCAGTTTGTCGCCCTCGGCCTCGATCAATTTCGCGGTGAAGGCAGTGGCGTCTTTCTCCAGTTGCGCCTCGATGGTCCAGTATTCGCGCGACTGGAACGCCTCGATTTCCTCCTCGCGCTCGACAATCAGGCGCAGCGCCGGGCTTTGCACGCGCCCCGCCGACAGCCCGCCGGACACCTTGCGCCACAGCAGCGGCGACAGGTTGAAGCCGACCAGGTAATCGAGCGCGCGCCGCGCCTGCTGCGCGTTGACGAGGTCGTCCGACAGGCGGCGCGGGTGGGCGATGGCCTCCTGCACGGCGCGCTTCGTAATCTCGTGGAACACGACGCGGTACACCTTCTTGTCTTTCAGCGCCTTCTTCTCCTTCAGAATCTCGTACAGGTGCCACGAGATGGCCTCGCCCTCGCGGTCGGGGTCGGTCGCCAGGTACAGGTTGTCGGCGCCCTTGAGGCGGCGCAGAATGTCGCTGACATGCTTGCGGTTGCGGTCAATGATTTCGTACTTCATCGCGAAGCCGTTCTCGGTGTCCACCGCGCCTTCTTTCGGCACCAGGTCGCGGACATGGCCGTAGGAGGCCATGATCTCGAAATCCGGGCCGAGATATTTCTTCAGCGTCCGCGACTTCGCGGGCGACTCGACTATCAATAAATTGCTGCTCATCGTTGCAATGCCATCGTCAAGGGCGGGGATTATATAGCAGGCGGGCGGCGGCATATCCGAGCGCCATGCCGATGAGCAGCACAACCCCGATGCCCGGCACCCAGACCACCGGGCTGGCGAGCATCCTGAAGCCCAGCGCCAGCGAAAAGGCCACCGGCATTGCGGCAATGTAACCGATGAGGATGCCGCGGCGCATGACTGGTGCCAACCGCCATGGCCGAAACAGCGACCACAGCACCGGCGTGATGACGCCTATCATTGCCATTGGCAGCCACTCAATTGCTCTGAGCGGCGCGGCGAAGAAACCCGGGCCGATGACTGCGAGGACGTACAGGTAATACACCGCCACCCAGAGCAACCCCAAGCCGGCGCAGAGGAGTAACCAGCAAATGGGCGGGAGCGGGCGGTTCACGGGACACATTTGGGTTGGCCTCCACGGGCTTTCGTTGATATACGCGTAGTTTTCTTCAAGTAAACTCCCCACCATGTCGGTGATGAGGCCGTGGATTGCGACGGTGCGCGGCTCTTTCGGGGATATTAATCGGGAGTCTGCGGTCAGGAGTTGGCGTAAGTAAAGCAGTTGTTCATCAGTGATTCCTGAGGGGTCGGCAGGATAATAATGTTTGCGAATCAACCCAAGCCGTTGCTCAACTGCTGCGATTTTCGAAAGCAGTTTCCGCTCAGTGTATTCGTCCAAGGTGTCTGATTGGCCTTCCCATGCATGTCGCCCATCGGCATCCAGTTGCTCAAGGAGCGACTGCACGGAACTGCATAAATCATAGGCTTCGCGGCGCTTTGTTAGCCGTGTGATAAGACGCCACCCACAAAGAGTCAATACAATGGCAAGAAACCACCCAAAGATGGCCAATGAAATGGCAATTATGGGCATAAACATAGGGCATCAGGATTGGGCTTCTTCGGCTTTTCGGATATACTTTTCCGCCTCTTTAACGACAGAGGGGAGTTTGTCATGTACCACGGTGAGTTTTTGCTTCAGTTCGGTCCTAGAGAAATGTCTGCGCACCAAGCCGCCGAAAACTTCCTCCAAAAATGATGAACCGTAGAAATTAGTGCCGCCAAGATTGACCGTAACATGATCGTATTTGCGAAGGGCGGGCACCAGTATGTCTTCACGAAAAACTTCGCCGCTACGATTGCCGTCATCCCGGTATCGCCCAAAGGGGCGATCCGTGAAGTCACGGGCAACATCAATTATGTGCTCTTTCATAATGCGCCTCCGATTGACGATGTAGTGGAATTTGCCAATGGATAAGGGTACCAGCGACATCATAACCTATTTTCTGGGCGATTTGGTCATTATTTTTGCCTCGCAGGCAGTAATAACCCTTGCCGCTGATAATGGTCAAATGGCCTTCGTGCGCGCCCAACACCAGTTGTTGGATGTCGTGACTACCCAGTCCGCCACCGTGCCCCTCGCGCGAACTTCTCGTGTATTCCATCGCCGCCTTAATCATTGCGGCATCACTAGAGTCGGACTTCAGTGTTGCCCAAGCCTTTTTAAACCAATTCTTGTCCTTCAAAGTTTTGGGAATTCCCACTCCTCTGTCACATAACGCAATATGCAGGCTGTTCCCGAAGATTGTTGCTGTTGCCCACCAAAAGTCGTTCGCCTCGTTTTGAGGATACGCATGTTGCTTGACATTAAGCATCGCTTCGCTGATGGCTTTGTTCACTAAGCTCTCGGCATAATCTGAATCTTTAATATTCAGTTGCTTTTGAACCAAGGCAGTATTCATCAAGTATTCAATAATCATGGGCAGATGATTATCATCTTTCCCTCTGATGACGGGGATGTGGGCACTATCTGGCAGGGCCGGGTGGCTGCATACGGCCAAAATTCCGGTGATTCGCAGTGCATCGAACACTTGCAAATTATTGGACATGCCTTGTACGCGGATTACGGCTCTGTTCATCCGGGCACGGTCAATTTCCGAATAGAGATACACTGCACCTAATGCATGAACTAATTCGGTTTTGGAAAAATCGATGACTATCTTTTGGGCGGCAACGGCTTTGCGTTCCAGCTCATGTACAAAACGAATGACTCGGTCTGCATGTTCCGGTAGCAAGGCAAGACATTCTGGAGCGTGAATCCTTTCATGGCCTGAATTGCGAATAAATGGCGACGCCCGGCGACGCACGCGTTGTTTGCTCTTTCTCTTGAGTAGAGCATGCTCTATCCGCTTTTGCCGAAGCAGGTAGCCTTTGGGAAGTTTTTTCATGCTTGAATACGCCGGAACTACAATCTATTTAAGGAAAGGACAAGCAACCCATCCATCGCGCCCTACCGCTTCGGGGCGCTCAGCATGGCGAGGGCATGCGCGTTGCCGCCGTGGACGCTGGGCTCGGTGCACCAGAGGGTGCGGAGGGACGCCAGCGCGTTGGCGTCGTGGGGCAGGCCGAGCATCATCATGACTGCCCGGTCGATTTCATGACGCGCATGGTCGGCGTGCAGTTGGCAGACCGGCAGGAGTTCTTTGTCTGCCAATTTTTCGAAGACCGCCGCCGCTGCGGCGAGTTTATCTGGCGGCAGTTGCCGCAGGTCGGGGCATGGGATTTGCTTGATGGCGTTCACTTGCACGCGCGCCCGGCCTTGCTGGGTGCGGCTGCCGCGCGTCCAGTGAACGACCGCGCCGAGCGTGGAGTTCGCCCACAACGCGAACGCGCGCAAAATGCTTTCATCATCCGTTTGCAATGTCGTCCACGCCTGCCCACCATACACTGGATGGGGTGTGGTCGCAGCGACGAGTTTCTGTGAAGTCCATCTCAAATTGCGCGCGTAGTGCAACGTGCCGCGCGTGTTGCGGACGGCATCCGCCGCTTTCTGGTCAACAATGACGCCTTTGTGTGTTGGCAGCACGCGCAAAGCAGTTTGGGCTTTTGCGCTCGCCTCCCACAAAGCGCGGTTTTTGCCGAGCGTGTCGTTTTCGCTCTGAATCTTGTCAAGCGAAAATGCGCCTATTGGGTCGCCGCCGCGCAGGTGTCCGATTCTGTGGTGCGTGGGACCGACGGTGAACAGTTCGCCGATGGTAACCATCGGGCAATTCAACTTCATGCGCTGCTGCGTTGCAAGGTCCTCAAAAACACCGCATGCCAGCATTGATGCGACCGTGCTCAACTCCGCGTTGTCTGCGGACAGATGCGACCACGGGCTGCTTGCCTGCGGCGGGTCAAACCGCACCACCCGCCCAATCTCCGCATCGCCCGCCACAATCGGGCAATGTGAATCGGTCATCGCATGCACCGCCTGCATCATCACGCGGCCGTATTCACCGGCCTCACCGGAGCGATTGGGCAGTTTGTCCAG
This sequence comes from Gammaproteobacteria bacterium, assembly GCA_028817225.1. NCBI lineage: Bacteria > Pseudomonadati > Pseudomonadota > Gammaproteobacteria > Gammaproteobacteria bacterium. Next base: position 31,158 of record JAPPQC010000028.1, read on the forward strand.
CGAGATGCACAGCACCGGCGACATATCATCGCTCTTTGTTTTGCGCTTAGTCGCCACCAGCAGCATCTCACCCATGTGAGTGTCGGCGCTCATATTCTCGGCGCCGCCGCTGCCGCTTGGCACCGCCACCGCCAGGATGTCCTCAAACTCGGTCACCAGCATCGCGCGGGTTTTGTCCCAGGTCTGCGCAAAGGCCGCGGTCAGCGGCAGCACAAAACCGATTTTGCCGCCGGGTTTGGTTTTGTTGCGCGCGAGGCACAGAAAACTCGCCGCCATGCCAGCGCGCTTGTCGGCTGGTTGGTCTGCGGTGAGTTTGCCCCAGCGTGTTTGGCAGGCCTTGCGCTCGGCGGCATTGAGGCCTGCGATGTCAAACGCGCTCTGCCCGCCGCGCGTGCGGCTATATGGCGGATTCATCAGCACATAGTCCATCGAGCCATCCTCGGCTTCGACCCAGTTGCGGGAGTTTGAGTCGTCATTGCCGCGGAGCAGCGTTTCATGGGTTGCAAAAGCATCCACAGTGCGGCCTTCGGCGAAGAACTCCAAAGAGCCGACCGTGAGCCCGCCCTTTCTGTCGGAGGTCTCGTACCCAGCGCCGACCCAGCCGATGTTGGACGTGACATACGGTTTGCCGTTGCCTTCCAGCACCAGACTGGACACCGACAAGTGCGCCGCGATGGGGCTAACATCGGCGCCGGTCAGCCCGCCCTCCATGGCGTCGCGGTAAATGACATCCAGCGAGGCCAAGTCGCCGCCGGCGTTGGTGTGGAGCATAACGACACGACGCAGTCCGGCGCGCAGCAGCGTGCCCGTGCCGCAGGCCAGGTCGGCTATTTTCAGCCGCTTGAACAAGTCCGCGTCCCGCCAGTCGTCGCGGTCTTGCGGCTTGATGGTGAGCGCCGCCAATAACTCGGCGGTGGACGGCATGGTGTAAAACGCCGCCGCCTGTTTTCGGTCTTCGCTGATTTTCGGGAAGAGTTCGGCGCCGACATTAATGTGGGAACCGAGGCGCGCGCCGTTCAGGATTTCAACGCCCTCGAGCAAACTGCACAACGCATTGCCGACACACTTGTCGTACGATTTTGCAGCGTTCTCCAGTTTGACTACCGCCAGATCAAAAATGGAACGCCAGTTGGTTTCGAGAATTTTGCGCCATTCTTTCACCAGAGACTGCGGATGCACGGTTTCAGTATGCAGCGGCAATTTTGCGATTGCCGGGTTGACGCAGCGAATCATGTTCTGCACCAGCAGGGCGTCCAGCCACAACACCGCAATCGTGCGCATGCCAGTCAAGATTGAGCGCTGCGAGATGCTCTCGCTGATTTCGGCGATATCAGATTCCGGAAGACCCTCGGAAAGTGTGGCCGCCGCCCGGTTAATTCGCCCGACGACATCATCGGCGACTTGCTCCACGCTGTCCTTGGACACCGACGCGACTTGCATGAACGCCGCCAGGTCACGCACGCTGCCGTTAAGATAACCCGGTTGCGGGAAGCGGTAGCCGCCTCGCTGCAGCACCGCGTAACCGATTTCCGCACCGTCATCCAGCGCAACTTCCACTTCCTGGTCGCCCATCGCCTGAAACGAAGGCGGGATGTTGACCGAGATGGCCGTGTCAAGCCCCTCGCTGTCAGCAATTCGGCTGGCCGCGTCCTTGCCGTCATCGCCGCCATAGGCGCACTCAATCACAACCGGCGGCATATCGGGGATGTCAACGCTGATGTCAATCCGCTTGCCGCTGCGGTCACCGGCGCGTTCCGCCCTGATGTATCCGTCCGTGCCCCACGCAGGGAAGCACTTGCGAAGCGACGCGGCGAGTGCGTAGTTGAAACCTTGCTCGTGTAGTTTTCCTTTGCTCGACATGGTTATCCTCGCTTATCACACAAGCGGGTGCAACGCGATGATGATGGCCAATGCCACCGCGCGCGAACGATTATCAGGACAACAACCGCCGCTGTCAAACTTGTTTTTGCAGTCACCTGCGGGCCGGAATTGTGGTATCGTGCATTCACCAACCCCGAAACCGGAAAGAGACCATGAGCAAAAACACCACCCCCCGCAGAACATTCAGGATTCATGTCGGCAAATACGGCGGAGTCCGTGTGGACCCGGACGAGTTTTTTGCGGATCCCGTGGTGAGAGAGCAAATCGAATTGATGAAGAAAACAAAACTTGTCGGGAAGAAACTCGATTTCAGGAAACGGTCTCCGGAAAAGCCGGATTGATATGTTCATTTGCGGAATTGCACAGAAAAATTGACAACAGAAGAGGGCAAACAGCGGGCTTGACCGGCAGCAAGGTTGCCGTTACACTGCGCGGCCCGTATTCATAGAGGAAAGACACCGATGGCAAACACATCCACGGCGCGCAAGTGCGCGCGGCAGGCGGCGAAGCGCAGGCGGCACAACATGAGCCTGCGGGCGCGTCTGCGCACCTCAATCAAGAACATCGCCAAGGCCGCCGCCGCGGGCGACGCCGACGGCGCGCGCGCGGCTTTTCGCAAGGCGGTGCCGCTGATTGATTCGGGCGTCACCAAGAAACTGATACACAAGAACAAGGCCGCGCGCCACAAAAGCCGCCTGAACCGGCTGGTGCGCGAGATGCAGTAAGCGCCGCGCCGGCGGCGGCGGCTTTTCCGCCGCACAGCGGCCACCACCACCGCACAACGACAAAAGGCCGCGTTTCCCTGAACGGGGAGGCGCGGCCTTTTGGCAAATGGCGCTTTTCCGGCGCCCTTTCCAGAGCCATAAAAAAACCCGCGGAGGCAGCGCCTGCCGCGGGCTTTTATCTGTGCGCGCTATCCGTGCGCGGGCGCGGCGCTCAAGGCTCCCATCCCCAGCCTCCGCGAACGATGTCGAGCAGCGCTTCCGGTCTGCTTGCCGGTCTCGGCGGCAAGTTGCCCGCCGCCGACGCGCCGTGCTGTGCAAGGAACTGTTGATAGCGCTGAAGTCTTTCTTCACGCGATGTGCCGCCCGAGATGTTGTCCAGGTCTTTGTCCCCCATTGCCCTGGAAAGCGCTTCAACGATTTCTTCCGACGGAAGCGTCAGATGCCAGCGGTTGCCGTCGTTGCGGTGCACCACGACTTCCAGGCCGGGCGGCAGCGGTTTTCCGCCGAGCATGGCGAGGGCCGCTTTCGGGTCCTTGTCGAATTCGGCGCGGAATCCCTCGTCGCAAATGTAGAGATTGACCAGCGCGGCGGTCGCCTCCGGCGTCGGCACCGGCGATTTTTCCTGTTTTTCCATCATTGAATCCTCCTTCACGCTTCACGACTTGTGTCATCTTATCCACAAGGGATAACCTGTCTTGGATGATAGAGGCGGCGCCCGCTTTGTCAATAATGACAAAGGTTTCTGAACGGGGGCGGGAACGGCGCAACGCGCATCCGTTACTTGATTTTTGCTTCCTTGTAGAGGACGTGCTTGCGCACGACGGGGTCGTATTTCTTGATCTCGAGTTTTTCGGCGTTGGCGGTCTTTTTGCGCGAGGTCGTGTAGTAATGGCCGGTGCCGGCGCTGGAGACGAGTTTGATCTTGTCGCGCATGGCGCCCTACACCTTGACGCCGCGCGCGCGCAAATCGGCGAGCACGGCCTTCAGCCCCTTCTTGTCTATGATGCGCATGCCCTTGCGCGACACCCGCAGTTTGACCCAGCGCTTCTCGTCCGGCTCCCAGAAACGCTGGACATGCAGGTTCGGCAAAAAGCGCCGCCGCGTCTTGTTGTGCGCGTGCGACACATTGTTGCCGCTCATCGGCTTCTTTCCGGTTACCTGGCAGACTCTGGACATGACGGTTCTCCCCCGCGGGGCCGCACAGCATACCACGCCGCCGGGCGAAAGCAACCGGCGCGGGGGATGGAATATAATCGCCGCGATGGGGAACGACAACGACAACGCCGCGGGCAACGCCGGCGGCGGCGCCAGGCGCTGGGTCATCAAGGTCGGCAGTTCGCTCGTCACCGACGGCGGCTGCGGCCTCAACCGCGGGCTGATTGGCGACTGGGCCGCGCAGATTGCGCGACTGGTGCGCGCCGGCGGCCAGGTCGCGCTGGTGTCGTCCGGCTCGATTGCCGAGGGCGTCAGCCGCCTCGGGTGGCGCGAAAGGCCGCAGACCCTGCACGCATTGCAGGCCGCCGCCGCGGTCGGCCAGATGGGGCTGATGCAGGGCTACCGCGAGGCCTTCGCAAGCCACGGCGTCAACACCGCGCAGGTGCTGCTGACGCACGAGGATTTCCGCGACCGCCAGCGCTACCTGAACGCGCGCGCGACGCTGACGACGCTGCTGGAACTGGGCGTGGCGCCGGTCATCAACGAAAACGACACCGTCTCCACCGACGAGATTCAACTCGGCGACAACGACACGCTGGCGGCGCAGGTCGCCAACCTCGTGGACGCCGACCTGCTGCTGATGCTGACGAACCAGCGCGGCCTGTTCAGCAAGGACCCGAACCGCGACGACGGCGCCGAACTGATACGCCGCGCGCATTCCGGCGACACGCTGCTCGACGACGCGGCGGGCCCCAGCATCGGCGAACTGGGGCGCGGCGGCATGATCACCAAGGTCGCGGCGGCGCGGTGCGCGGCGCAGTCGGGCGCCTCGACCATCATCGCGCCGGGGCAGGAGCCGGATGTCATCGCCCGCATCGCCGCGGGCGAGGCGCTCGGCACGCTGATTCAGGCCGGCGGCAAGCCGCTGGCGCTCCGAAAACGCTGGATTGCAAACCTCAAGCCGCGCGGCGCGCTGACGCTTGATGACGGCGCCTGCCGGGCGCTGTGCGATCTCGGCAAAAGCCTGCTGCCGGTCGGCGTCGCCGCGCTCGACGGCGACTTCCGGCGCGGCGACATGGTCGTGTGCCGCAGCGCCTCAGGCGACGCCGTCGCGCGCGGCCTCGCCAACTACGCCGCCGACGAGGCGCGCCTGATCATCGGCAAAAGCGGCGGCGAGGTGAAGGCCATCATGGGCGCGCGCTACGAGGAGGAACTCATCCACCGCGACAACCTCGCGCTGGACGCCCGCTTCAACTGAAACGGGCGCGGAAAGGGCGGTGATGCGCGGCGCGGCGGCGCGCGGCGCGCGGGGCGGGCGTTCAGCCCGTGTGGTGTATCGCCGCGAGCGACGGCTTCAGCGTGTAGCCCTGGATGCGGCGCGAGAAGTCGGCGAGTTTCTGCAGGCCGGTTTCCTCGGCCTGGCGGCACCATTCGCGCAGCAGGTCGCACAGCCGGTGCTGGTCGGCGTGGTCGGCGCTCCACAGTTCGTGCAGTTTGCGCTTGAATTCATAGACCACCTCGAGTTGGCGGTTGTCGTCCAGCACCCGTTTCAGCGTGTCGCGGTCCTGGTCGCTGACATGGCGGTCGTGCAGCAGCATCACGCGGCGCGCGCGCAGCAGCAGTTTGCGGTAGCCGCTGTCGGCGCAAGCCAGTTCGGCGCGCATCACCGGCACGATGACGCTGGCGGCGTACTCGCGCATCACATGCAGGCGGCTGTGGAACAGCGCCGCGGCGGTTTTCAGGTCGAGCGCGCCGGCCTGCGCGGCGCGGCGGCGCGGCACCGGCGCCAGCCGCAGCACGCGCGCCAGGCCGACCGCGCGCAGCAGCCGGATGTACAGCCAGCCGATGTCGAATTCCCACCACTTGAACGAAAACTTCGCCGAAGTCGGGAAGGCGTGGTGGTTGTTGTGCAGTTCCTCGCCGCCGATGAGCAGGCCGAGGTTGCTGAAATTGGTCGAGTTGTCGTCGGTGGCGAAGTTGCGGTAGCCGCCGTAGTGCCCGATGCCGTTGACGACGCCGGCGGCGAAGAACGGTATCCACATCATCTGCACGGCCCACAGCGCGATGCCGAAAAAGCCGAACACGATGTAGTCCAGCGCCAGCATCAGCAGGATGCCGAGCGTCGGAAAACGCGAGTAGAGGCGCTTTTCCAGCGCGTCTTTCGGCGTGCCGCGGCCATATACGCGCAGCGTCTTGGCGTTGCGCGCCTCGTCGCGGTAGAGGTCGGCGCCGCGCAGCAGCACCGTCAGGATGCCCTTAAAGGCCGGGCTGTGCGGGTCGTCGGGCGTTTCGCAGCGGGCGTGGTGCTTGCGGTGTATCGCAACCCACTCCCTGGTGTTCATGCCGGTCGCGAGCCACAGCCACAGCCGCATCAGGTGGCTGACGGCGGGGTGGAAGTCCACGCTGCGGTGGGCCTGCGAACGGTGCAGAAACAGCGTCACGCAGATGATCGTCAGGTGACACAACACAAGCGCCGCGGCGAGATAACCCCACCACGGCAACTGGATCAGGCCCTGGCCTGTCAGTACATCAAACATGGCCCGGCACCATAACCGGGAAAGGCGCCGCCGTCAACCGGAACAAGGCCGGTTGACGGCGGCGGCGGGGCATCAGCACGACCAGGAATCGCCGCAGATGGACGGCTGACGGCCCGCCTTCAGCGTCTGCCTTCAGGCGTTGCCTTCAATCCCTCTACCCCCGAGGAGGGGGGTGGGATATGGGCGCCTTCAGCGTCTGCCTTCAGGCCGCCTTTACTCCGTCGGCGGCCTTGATGCTTGCCCGTCCGCCGGCGGAGTGACTGCGCTATCGCCGTGCATGATCTGCGCGGCGGCCTGCGCGACCCGCTGCGCGGAGTTCGAGCTGGCGGTTCCGAGACAGCCGAGACAGCCGATGAAAGTGCTGTAAGTGCTGGCCGAAGCCGCGCTCGCCGCGTCGCTGAGATGAATACCGCCGGACAGGTCCGACAGTTCGTCGTCATACAGCATGCCGGGCGGCGGCGGAAAGGTCACATGCAGGGTGCTGGCGTCATCGGTCACCACCTTGACATTGGCCTGACGATAAGGCCATTTTTCTCCGCTGTGCTTTTCGTAGGCTTCCTTCGGATTCGCCTCAAACTCTTTCGCAAATTGCGGATTCTCGAAAAGAGCGTTCAATTGTTGATAAATAGGTTCCATTTTTTTCCCCCAAAAGGTTTGTTTCCCTGACAATAATTAGACCCTCCCCTTTCTCCCCCGTCAAGGGGACAGGCCGTTCAGCAACATCTGGCAACCGCGCAGGCGCCGGGGCCGGGGCCGGGGCCGCCGGGCGCCCTCACAGGCTGTCCACAAGGTTTTTCAAGGCTTTTCCGGCGGAAAACCACAAGATGTCGTATTGACTGCGGCGGCGGACTGGCATATCTTGTGTTTTCCGGGTTATAATCCAGACCATGCAAACGACAACGGAGAACCATTTTCTGATGCAACAACCATCCACGGTGGCGCCCGAAGCGGCGGCGCCCTCCGCAGCCGTCCGCGCCGAGGCCCCGGTCACGGCGCTGGCCCAGTACAAGGTGATTCGCCGCAACGGCAAGGTCACCGCGTTTGACCCGTCCAAAATCAAGGTCGCGCTGGCCAAGGCGTTTCTGGCCGTTGAGGGCGGCATGGCGGCGGCGTCGCCGCGCGTCCATGAAATCGTCGCCGACCTGACCGAACAGGTCGTGGCCGCGCTGATGCGCAACCGCGGCGGCGGCGAATCCTTCCACATTGAGGACATCCAGGACCAGGTTGAACTGGCGCTGATGCGCGGCGGCTACCACAAGGTCGCGCGCGGCTATGTGCTCTACCGCGAGGAGCGCGCGAAGGAGCGGGCGCAAAACGACGCCGGCGACGAGCGCGCCGACGCCGACGGCGCGGAGATTCTGGTGCTGCACGAAGACGGCTCCGAGAAGCCGCTCGACAGCGCGCGCCTGCGGCTGATTGTCGAGGAGGCGTGCCGCGACACCGGCCAGGTCGAGCCGCAGCCGATTATCAAGGAAACCCTGCACAACCTTTTCAGCGGCATGAAGGCCGCCGATGTCAGCACCGCGCTGATCATGAGCGCGCGCGCGATGGTCGAGAAAGAGCCGGATTACAGCGTCGTCGCCGCGCGCCTGCTGCTCGACAAACTGCGGCGCGAGGCGCTGTCGTTCCTCGCCGGGCAGTTCGACGAGGCCACCGGCGACGAGATGACGGCGCGCTACCCCGACTATTTCGAGCGCTATGTCGCGCGCGGCTGCGAACTGGAACTGCTCGACCCGAAACTGCGCGATGAATTCGATGTCGCGCGGCTGGCGGCGGCGATTGACCCGCAGCGCGACCATGTCTTCAGTTACCTCGGGCTGCAAACACTCTATGACCGCTACTTCATCCACCACGGCGACACGCGCTTTGAACTGCCGCAGGCGTTTTTCATGCGCGTCGCGATGGGGCTGGCGATGAACGAGGTGGAGCGCGAGGACCGCGCCATCGAGTTCTACAACCTGCTGTCGTCGTTCGCGTTCATGAGTTCGACGCCGACGCTGTTCAATTCCGGCACGCTGCGCCCGCAACTGTCGTCGTGCTACCTGACGACGGTGTCCGACGACCTGCACGGCATTTTCGGGGCGGTGCAGGACAACGCGATGCTGTCGAAGTTCGCCGGCGGCCTCGGCAACGACTGGAGCCGCGTGCGCGCGATGGGCTCGCACATCAAGGGCACCAACGGCAAGTCGCAGGGCGTGGTGCCGTTTCTGAAGGTCGCCAACGACACCGCGGTCGCGGTCAACCAGGGCGGCAAGCGCAAGGGCGCGGTGTGCGCCTACCTTGAGACCTGGCACCTGGACATCGAGGAATTTCTCGAGTTGCGAAAGAACACCGGCGACGACCGCCGCCGCACGCACGACATGAACACCGCCAACTGGATACCCGACCTGTTCATGAAGCGCCTGCGCGAGGGCGGCTCGTGGACGCTGTTCTCGCCGAGCGAGACGGCGGACCTGCACGACCTGTGCGGCGACGCCTTCGAGAAGCGCTATGCCGAATACGAGGCCGCCGCCGACAACGGCGGCATCGCCAACTTCAAGCGCGTCGAGGCCGCCGACCTGTGGCGCAAGATGCTGAACATGCTCTACGAGACCGGCCACCCGTGGCTCGCCTTCAAGGATCCGTGCAACCTGAGGTCGCCGCAGCAGCACGCCGGCGTCGTCCATTCCTCCAACCTGTGCACCGAAATCACGCTCAACACCTCGGACGAGGAAATCGCGGTGTGCAACCTCGGGTCGGTCAACCTGGCGCTGCATGTCAACGAGGACGGCCTGATGATGGACAAACTCGAGCGCACCGTCGCCACCGCGATGCGCATGCTCGACAATGTCATTGACTACAACTATTACAGCGTCCGCAAGGCGCGCAACTCCAACCTCAAACACCGCCCGGTCGGGCTGGGGCTGATGGGTTTCCAGGACGCGCTCTACCGGCTGCGCATCCCCTACGCCAGCGACGCCGCCGTTGACTTCGCCGACCGCTCGATGGAGGCGGTCAGTTACTGCGCCATCCAGGCGTCGTGCGACCTCGCCGGCGAGCGCGGCGCCTACCCGAGTTACCGCGGCTCGCTGTGGGAGCGGGGCGTGCTGCCGATTGACTCGCTGCGCCTGCTGGCCGAAAGCCGCGGCGGGTTTTTGCAGGTGGACGACTCGTCCACGCTCGACTGGGACGCGCTGCGCCGGCGCATCGCCAAGACCGGCATGCGCAACTCCAACACGATGGCGATTGCGCCGACGGCGACGATTTCCAACATCTGCAATGTCACCCAGAGCATCGAGCCGACCTACCAGAACCTGTTCGTCAAATCCAACCTGTCGGGCGAGTTCACCGTCATCAACTCGCACCTGGTGGACGACCTGAAACGGCTTGATCTGTGGGACGAAGTCACGGTGACCGACCTCAAATACTACGACGGCAGCGTCCAGCGCATGGACCGCGTGCCCGACGAGATCAAGTCGCTCTACGCCACCGCCTTTGAGATGGACCCGCGCTGGCTGGTCGAGGCCGCCGCAAGGCGCCAGAAATGGATAGACCAGTCGCAGTCGCTGAACCTCTACATGGCCGAGCCGGACGGCAAAAAGATGGACAGCCTCTACAAACTGGCGTGGCTCAGGGGGCTGAAGACAACCTATTACCTGCGCTCGATGGGCGCCACACATGTCGAGAAAAGCACGATGGAAAAAGTGGACGGCAACCTCAACGCGGTGCCGTCCGGACAGGACGCGAGGGGGGCCTGCCTGATCACCGACCCCGACTGCGAAGCCTGTCAGTAACCAACCGGAGGCAAAACATGCAAACTGCGACAACCCGACACTGGGACGACCCGCTGGCCGAAGCCGGGCCGCCGCCCGGCATCCGCCCGCCCGTCCCGAACAACGGCGGCGGCAACGGCGCCGTTACACTCCCGGACGACACCGGCGGCGCACACGGCGCCAATGGCAACGGCGCCAACGGTGCGAACGCCAACGACACGAATGGCGCCAACGGCGCACACGCCGCGAACGCCAACGGCACGAACGGCGCGAGCACCGCGGACGCCAACGCCGCCAACGGCGCGGCGGTGCGCGGCGGCGCCACCGGCCTTGAAACCATCGAGATGGGCGCGTCGCGCATTCAGGTGGACGACAAGCAGATTATCAACTGCCGCGCCGACCTGAACCAACTGGTGCCGTTCAAGTACACCTGGGCGTGGGACAAGTATCTCGCCGCCTGCAACAACCACTGGATGCCGCAGGAAATCAACATGACCGCCGACATCGCGCTGTGGAAAAGCGCCGACGGCCTGACCGCGGACGAGCGCATGGTGGTCGAGCGCAACCTCGGCTTTTTCTCGACCGCCGACTCGCTGGTCGCCAACAACCTGGTGCTCGCGGTGTACCGCCACATCACCAACCCGGAGTGCCGCCAGTACCTGCTGCGCCAGGCGTTCGAGGAGGCGCTGCACACGCACGCCTACCAGTACTGCATCGAGTCCCTCGGCCTTGACGAGGGCGAGGTCTTCAACATGTACCGCGAACTGCCGTCGGTGGCGCGCAAGTCGGAATGGGCGCTGCCCTACACCCAAAGCCTCGGCGACCCGGACTTCGTCACCGGCACCACCGAAAACGACCGCCGCCTGCTGCGCGACCTGATCGCGTTCTATGTCGTGTTTGAGGGCATCTTCTTCTATGTCGGCTTCGCCCAGATTCTGTCCATGGGGCGGCGCAACAAGATGACCGGCGTCGCCGAGCAGTTTCAGTACATCCTGCGCGACGAGTCCATGCACATGAACTTCGGCATTGATGTCATCAACCAGATCAAGATGGAAAACCCGAGCCTGTGGAGCGACGAATTCAAGGCCGAAATCACCGAACTGATACTGGACGGCGTGCGCTTCGAGAAACTCTACGCCGAAGACACGATGCCGCGCGGCATGCTCGGCATGAACGCCAACCTGTTCAAGCAGTATGTGGATTTCATCGCCAACCGGCGGCTTTCACAAATCGGCCTGCCCGAGCAGTTTGCCGGCGCCGCCAACCCGTTCCCGTGGATGTCGGAGATTCTCGACCTCAAGAAAGAGAAGAACTTCTTCGAGACCCGCGTCATTGAATACCAGACCGGGGGCGCGCTGAACTGGGACTGACTTTCTCCTCCACCCTTTTTGCTCCTCCTTTTTGAGCAAGGCGCCCCACCCCCGGGGCGCCACCTTTTTTCCCGACCACCCGAACATGCGACAACGCCCGCGCCGCAGGTGTGCGGCGCGGGCGTTTTCACGGACTCTCTGCGGGCTTTTCCGATGCCCGCCGCAGGCCGCGCTCAGCCTTTAGAACTGGCGCTGCCGATGGTGCCCGCGCTGCCGAAGCAACTGGGCGTCGTGCTGGCGGTGCCGACAGTGCCGACGCTGCTGGCGGACCCTCCTCCGGCGATGGCGGACAAATCGTCGGCCTCCAGGCCCTGCATCTCGCTGGGCATCGCGGGAAACACCACATAAAGCGTTTTGTCGGTGTTGAAGTGCACCTTCAGCTCGCGGCTGCCGACCTGGCGGCCAATCAGGTCCGCGTCCTCCGGCGGCAACTGCCGCACCACGGCCCAACTGTCGCGCGCCGCCTCCTTCCGGAAGGCCGCGTCGCTCCGGTATTTTACGGCAATCCGGCGCACATGGGCGCCGATGGATTCATTGTATGGAATATGCATGATTCTTTCCTCCAGTTGTGAATGCCCGGGCCTCAAGCCTCAAGGCCGACGCTGTCCGGGCGGCTGCCGCTTTCCGAACTGGCGGAACCGATGGTGCCGCCGGTGCCCGCCGTACTCATTGTGCTCGGCGCGCAGGAGCACCCGAAAGTGGCCGCCGTGCCGATGCAGCCCGCGGTGCCGGCGGTGTTGCCGCCGACGACGGCGCTGAGATTCTCCACCGACATCTCCCCGACTCTGCCGGGCGGCGGCACCGGAAAGTGAATCCGGTCGGCGGTGTCGGCGACGATTCTGACCTTGACGCCGTCGGCGATGCTGACGCCGAGATACTCCAGCGTGTCGGATACATCACCGGCGTCAATCCGCGCCCGCAACGATGCATCTTCCCGATATTGTTTCGCAAGCGTCTCAAATTTCACCCAGTTGGCTTTTTCCTCCTCGGTTTGTTGAGGCGCGCCTGAATAACTTTTTTCTTCCATTTTTCTTTCCTCCGAAAATAAGATGCCCCGGCATCGTCAGATGTCCCGGCATCGTTTGTCTTGACCGGCATTGTACAGCACCGGCGCGGCGCGGCGGTTCATCAACTTTTGGCAGCGAAAGCCCGGCCCCGAAGTGCGTCAGCGGGCGGTTTCCAGGCGCGCCCAGCCCGGCTCGACGAGCACGCCGGCCTGCCACAATTCGCACAGCACATCGCCGACGAGCGCCGGCGCGACATCGGCGGCGGACGACAGGCGGCGGCGGATTTCGGCGACGGGCGCGACCGACTCGGGGTTGCCGGCAACGCGC